>JAOUJX010000432.1 GCA_029882955.1 Gammaproteobacteria bacterium | reverse complement strand
TTTTTGAATATTGGGATAAGATCCAGGCCATTGTCCTGGCCCAGTTTGACATCGATCAGAGCAATATCGGGGTGAAAATCAGCAGCAGCCTGCTGCGCTGCCTCTGCAGTTGATGCAGTCTTCAACAGGTAAATTTCTTCCAGCTCAAGCACGGTGCTCAGCGCACTCAGAATATCCGGCGCATCATCTACTATCAGGACTCGAATCTTAGCTGGCTGAATATCGGGTGGATAATTATTCATTTAGTCCCTCTCTGCTTAGTCATTTCACTCACCTTCTGCGGCAACCATAAGGTCACATTAGTACCTTTACCTTCTTTACTCTCAACTTCTATCCCTCCATTGTGTTGCTCCATGATCTGCCTCACCGTGGGCATGCCAAGACCGACCCCAAAGCCCCTGGTAGAGAACAGAGGCTCAAATACCTTACTCAGTATCTCTTTCGACATACCAACACCGGTATCGCCTATTACAACTTCTACTCGCCCATTCTTAACCCGAGTTTTAACAGACAGGCAAAGGTCTTCCTTATCCAGTACCTGCTGCTGTTCATCCTGCATGGCCTGACAAGCATTATCGACTACATTGATGACAACCCGACGTAGACGGTTGTTATCAACTGCCAGCTCTAAGTTATCCAGAGTGAACTCTTTTTCAACAGCGATACCTTCAGGAATGATCCGCTCGTCAATGACAGTCTTCAGCCATTCATCGAACAGTATGGATTCGAAGTCTACAGCCGTTATTCGAGTATAATCGAGCAAGTCATCAATAATATGATCACAGCGAGTGGTGTTGCGATCAATCCGCTCCAGAGCCTCGGTTAAACGTGGGTCTTCGTCAGTCAGGAGCTTCCGCATGATATAAATTGATGGGCGCATTGCGCTGAGGGGATTACGTAGCTCGTGGCTTACCGTCGCTGTGAGCTGCCCTAGTGTAGCGAGTCGGTTACTGCGCAGAAGCTCGTCCTGAGCCTCATGCAATTCATTTGTACGTTCCTCGACAAGTTCTTCAAGGTGGTCCCGATGCCTGACTAATTCTTTTTCGATTTTTTTATCGTTGGTAATGTCATGAACGGTACCGATCATGCGAACCGCTTCTCCCTTTTTACTGCGGTAAACTTCGCCCTGTTCCTGTACAACTCTGACCTCGCCATCAGGTTTGACGATACGGTGTTCGATTTTGTAAGAAACTTCAGGGTCAACAATTGACAGATTAACCGCATCGATAACAGATTGCCGGTCATCTATGTGTATGTAGTTAAGGAAGGCGTCGTAAGTAGCACTAACCTGCTGAGGTTCCAGACCAAAAATCCGATAAATTTCGTCGCTCCAATAGATTTCGTTAGTACCCATGTCCCAATTCCAGCTACCGATATGGGCGATAGCCTGTGCCCTGGCAAAGGTTTCCTCACTATCTTTGAGCGCCCTCTCAGTAGCTTTTCGTTCACTAACATCGGCTAGCATAAGAAGCAGGTGCTGATCATCATTTATTTTAAATGGCGCTAAAATAGCATCATAAAATGCAGGCTTACCAAAACTGGAGACAGCATCAAACTCATAGTGCTGTTTGTGCTGAAGATGAATACTTTTTTCTGCTATTTCTAAAAGACCACTTTTCTTCCATGAGTCGATGTTTTTATAGTTTTGTGCAAGCACCTGATCTCGTGTTGCATTAAATATCTCCGCGATCGATGCATTCGCTGTAATACACTGACCGCTGGCATCATAGATGGCTATACCAATAGGGGATTCGTTAATCACATTATCGTTGAGCGTAAATGCCTCTTGCAGTGCTGCCTGTGCCTGTTTACGCTCAGTAATATCATTAAAAGTGATGACTGAACCAACTACATTCTCTTCAGATAATACCGGATTAGAGCTGTATTCTACCGGAAAAGGGGTGCCGTCCTTACGCCAGAAGGATTCATTATCCCCGTGTACATGATCACCTCTTTGATGGGCCCGGCAAATTCGGCAATCCTCAATAGAATACTCGCCTCCATCAGACGAGGAGTAATGGATTAGTTGGTGCATATTATTACCAAGTAACTCCTGATCGCTATCATAGCCCAGCATTTCCAGGCAGGCCGAATTAATGAAGGTACAATGACCGTCGACGTCAATTCCATAAATTGCTTCGCTGGTTGAATTGAGTAGCAGCTGTAGCTGTTGTCTAGTCTCTCTTTCCTGTCGCTCCACGATTTTGCGCTGAGAGATATTCTCTACGCTTGACCAGATAAATTGTTCACCATCGCGTTCAACTATCTGCCCTAACAGGCTAACCGGCACCCGGGTTCCGTCTTTATGCAGGTATTCCTTTTCATAAGGACCGTATTGCCCCCTGGCTTCCAGGTCTTCAAGCTGTCGCTGTTCTTCCTCGGCATAATCTTTTGGCGTGATATCCCAGTAGGAGAGGCTTTTAGTTTGTTCTATGCTTCTCCCGATTATGTCGGCAAAAGACTGATTAATATCCACCAAAGAGCCATCCATCCGGCATAACGCGAGACCAATAGGCGAGAGCTCAAACAACGTGCGATTATAGTTTTCACTGTCATACAAGCGTCTAATAACGGGATTGGTAATACCATAAAACAGAAAGGCACCCACAAAAATAAGACCTAAGGCGACCAGGAGGCTGACAATACCAACCTTTATAAAGGGTTCACGAATTTCGCTGAGATTAATCTTTGCTACCAGGGCAAGATTTAACACAGCTATCGGTTCATAGGCTGCCAGCACGAGTTCACCTCGCTGATCTTTGCCGACGATAGAGCCCGACGTTCCTAGCAATGCCTGTCGTATCGGTATTGCGAATGGATTACTCTGTGAAATTAAGTGAACCTCCCCGGGAAGATGCGTATCATTTTTATGTTGAACATGCGACAGGAGCCTAATCTGATCGTTTTCAAGCTTACCGATTATGAGGTCGCCTGTTTTACCAAATCCCTCAAAGGTTTTATATGCCTCACGTATCTGGCTTAAGCTCACCGAGCTTGATTCATCTTCAGAATCTTTGCCGCTAAGGCTGGTCTCTAAACGCGCTACAACCTCTATTAACCTGGCCTGACTTTTGGCAATTGCCCTCAATTGTTCACGCTGTTGTTCAAAAGCAACGTTAAATAAAACCGATCCCGAAAG
>JAOUJX010000083.1 GCA_029882955.1 Gammaproteobacteria bacterium | reverse complement strand
CTGATTCAACCGCAATCAGTTCAATAAGAGAATAATTACCATTGGCATGAGAAAAGCCCTCATAAACCGGACTACCCTGTGGCTTTTTCATAGTAAATGCCAATTTCACCAGATCGCCAGCGATTTGATCACTGTCCCGACCAATTAGACCCGGGTCGAGAATATCAACCTGCCATTGAGCAGCCATATCGTCCAGAGACTTTCCAGCGGTTATGCTTTCCAGAGCCTGCTTGCCCTGCTCAAGAGTTTCTTCGCGTGCCTTACGTTTTTTTAATGTTACAACAATTTCATCCCTGACCTCTTCCAACGGTCTGGCTGCAGCCGGCTTGTGTTCACTCAAGTGTATAAAAACAATTCGACTATCGCCTAATTCGACTGCTTCGCTATTAATTCCCTGTGTGAGCACCTCATTTGAGTAAGCAGAAGATCGAATAAGGGCTTCAGCCGCAATGCCCTCACCGCTATGTCGACTAAACCAGCCGGATGTCTGAAGCTCTAAATCGAGTTGCTCCGCAGCGGGCTCCAGTGAATCAGGTTGTTCATATGCTATATTAGCCAGGTTTTCAGTCAGATCGTAAATCTGGCCCTCAGCCAACTCGGTTTTGAGTTCATCCGCCAGTTCGTCCCGGACCTCTTCAAAAGTCTTAATTCCAGCTCCGCTAACCTCGTGCAATTTGATCAAATGCCAGCCAAAAGAGGTTTTTACGGGATCACTTACCTCACCGACTACCATTCCAAACAAAACAGTTTCGAATGGCTGTACCATCATGCCCCGTTCGATTTGACCCAGGTCACCACCTTCGCTGCCTGACATTGTATCTTCAGAATTCTGTCTCGCCAAATCAGCAAAATCCGCACCTGAATCAATCTGTGACTTAATCTCTAACAGCTTGTTTTTAACCTCGTCACTCTGGCCCTGAGTAGCATCGCCGGGGACCGTCAACAAAATGTGACCGGCAGTGCGCTTCTCTGCGCTGGAGTAAGCCTCTTTAGTCTGCTCGTATCTAGAGCGTAGTTGCTCTTCGCCCACTTCAATCGAGGACTTCAAAGCTTCGAGACTGATTTCAATATAGTCAATTTTAACCTGTTCATCAGTCATATAACTCACAGAATTTGACTCAAAGTGATCAACTATTTCAGATTCGTCAATCGCTAGATTTTCAGTTTCAATTTTCCGGGTAATGACACGAATGTGTCTTTTTTGATTCGTCAAACTAGCCAGTTTTCTACCACTGTAAGGGGGCGTAAATGCAGTGGCTACAATGCCAGATTGCAATTGCTGCATCGCCTGACTCTGACGTAACTCCTGCTCAAACCCAGCTGTCGAATAGCCCAGCGAGCGAACCTGTGACTGATAAGTGTGGGGGTCAAATTTTCCGTCTACCTGGAAAACTTCCATCGAACGAATAATTTCATTAAGTTGCTGATTACCAATCCGGTAACGTTTCTGATCGGAATGAGAGCGAAGCGCGTATTCTTCAATTAACTGGCTCAATACCTGGTCTTTCATGATTGTTTCATCACCGAGTCCGGCAGGGATCGTCCCACCGAAAACTTCGGCCAAACGTCGGCGATAGTTAGAGTAAGCAGTATCAAGATTTTGAGCACTTATTTCCTCGCCATTTACTATTGCGGCAGGCGTTGCTTCACCCCCGCCCAGGTAGGAATTAACGCCCCATAGGGCAAATGGAATACTAATGAGAAAAACAATGAGGTAAGCTATCCAGCCACTGGTTTTGTCTCTAATTGCTTGCAACATGATTAATCTGCACCAGGCTCAATTTATAAAAATGATATCAGAGTTTTGGGGTTGAAGCGCCCGAAACGAGCGCTATCAATGATGGCGGAGTGGACGGGACTCGAACCCGCGACCCCCGGCGTGACAGGCCGGTATTCTAACCAACTGAACTACCACTCCTGATTAGTATTTGGTGGGTGCTGAGGGGATCGAACCCCCGACCCTCGCCTTGTAAGGGCGATGCTCTCCCAGCTGAGCTAAGCACCCAGTGTAGCTGAAGGCGCGCTAGTTTACAGAGTCTTTCAGGGCTTTACCAGCTTTAAATGCAGGAACTTTTGATGCCTTAATCTGGATGGTTTCACCAGTCCTTGGATTACGCCCAGAGCGTGCTTCACGTTGACGAACAAGGAAGGTTCCGAATCCAACAACAGTAACCTGATCGCCCGATTTCAGTGCCTGCGTTACGGCTGCGATGACACCATCAACTGCTTTTGCAGAGTCGGATTTGCTTAAATCGGTGGCGCTTGCTACTGCATCAATAAGTTCAGATTTATTCATTTGATTGTTTCCATTGGTTTAAGTTAATTTATAGTTTTCCGATATTCGGAACGCGGCGCAATGTCAATTATTTTCTCATTTATTTTTGCCGCAGACGGTCTTAAATGACTATCAGGATACACCCCCTCCCAGAGCTGGGAATTAAACCAACAGCGGGCTTATGGGTCAACCTAAATCAGGCAAAAATGTGTGAAATCACTCATAAATTTTTAAATACTTAATGAGCGACCACTTCCGGCGACTTTTTTCCCTTTGGTTTCGCCTTCCCTGACTCGGGAGCCTCCTCTGTTTCTGCCGGTAGAGGCGTCGGCTGATGAGCCAAAGCCACCTCAAAAACCTGATCTATCCACCTGACTGGAATAATTTTGAGCCGGGATTTAATATTTTCCGGTATTTCACTCAAGTCTTTTTCATTTTCAGAAGGAATTAACACCGTAGTAATACCTCCTCGATGTGCGGCTAGTAGCTTTTCTTTCAATCCCCCTATCGGTAACACCTCGCCTCTGAGGGTTATCTCACCGGTCATCGCTACTTCAGCTTTGACGGGTATATCCGTAAGAGCAGAAACCAGCGCTGTACACATACCAACGCCCGCACTAGGACCATCCTTCGGTGTCGCACCTTCAGGCACGTGTATATGGATATCTTTCTGCTCATTGAATTCCGGGTTAACGCCGAGAACTCGTGCACGACTACGGACAACAGTCAATGCGGCCTGAATGGATTCCTTCATCACATCTCCAAGCTGTCCGGTTTGAACAAATTTGCCTTTACCATCTACTACGGCAGATTCGATAGTTAGCAGCTCACCACCCACCTCGGTCCAGGCGAGACCGGTAACCTGCCCCACCTGATCGTTCTCTTCCGCCGATCCGAATCTAAACCGCTTAACTCCGAGGTACTTATCAATATTTTTGTCATCCACTATGATGGATTCCGAAGTTGGCTCAAGCAGCATACTCTTCACAGCCTTTCGACACACTTTTGAAATCTCGCGTTCGAGGCTTCGAACACCAGCTTCTCTGGTGTAACGTTGAATGATTTCACGTACGGCACTTTCCTGAAAATCGATCTCCTTTTCTTTCAAACCGTTCTCTCGGATTTGCTTTGGTACCAGATATTTTAGCGCGATGTTAAGTTTTTCATCCTCGGTGTAACCGGGAATTCGGATAACTTCCATGCGATCTAGTAAGGGGCCAGGGATATTCATACTGTTAGAAGTGGCAACAAACATGACATCGGAAAGATCGAAATCGACCTCCATATAATGATCGGCGAACGTGTGGTTTTGCTCGGGATCAAGAACTTCTAGTAACGCCGAAGCCGGGTCACCGCGAAAATCCATTGCCATTTTGTCTATTTCATCTAATAAAAATAACGGATTGCGTACCTTTACCCGAGAAAGGTTCTGAATAATCTTTCCAGGCATTGACCCTATATAGGTACGCCGATGACCACGAATTTCCGACTCATCGCGGACACCGCCAAGTGACATACGAGAGAATTTTCGATTAGTGGCTCGAGCAATAGATCGACCAATGGAGGTCTTACCGACGCCTGGAGGTCCAACCAGACATAAAATCGGGCCTTTTAATTTTCGTACACGCTGCTGTACCGCGAGATACTCCAGGATTCGCTCCTTGACCTTCTCTAAACCATAATGATCTTCTTCGAGGACTTTTTCAGCCTGAGATAGATCTTTTCGTATCTTTGATTTTTTCTTCCAGGGAACACTTACCAGCCAGTCGATATAGTTACGTACAACCGTTGCTTCGGCCGACATCGGTGACATCATTTTCAGCTTATTGAGTTCGGAATCGGCTTTTTCCCTGGCGTCCTTCGACATACCAGACTGCTCTATCTTATTTTGCAGATCTTCGACTTCATTCGGAGCATCGTCCATATCACCCAGTTCTTTCTGAATCGCTTTCATTTGCTCATTCAGATAATACTCGCGTTGACTCTTCTCCATCTGTTGCTTTACGCGACCACGAATACGTTTTTCGATCTGCATGAGATCGATTTCGCCTTCGATTTTGCTCATGATATGTTCAATTCGAGCGCGCGGATCGAGGATTTCCAGGATCTCCTGCTTTTCATCTAGTTTTAACGACATGTGAGCAGCAATCGTATCGGCCAGGCGACTAGGATCATCAATTCCCGATAACGAAGTCAGAATTTCTGGTGGCACCTTTTTGTTGAGTTTGACGTATTGGTCAAACAGGTTAAGTACCGAACGTAATAATACTTCAGCTTCGCGATCATCGACCAGAACAGTTTTTTCGAGAACCTGAGTCGAAGCAGAGTAATATTCGTTGGTTTCCAGTATGGTATCGACAATGACGCGATCTCCACCTTCAACCAATACTTTAATCGTATCATCGGGTAGCTTAAGCATCTGCAAAATAGTCGACAGAGTACCGATCTTATAGAGGTCTTTTTGTTCCGGGTCATCAACCTCAGCATTGCGCTGCGCCAGTAACAATATCTTTTTATTGTCGGCCATAGCAGCTTCAAGGGCTCGGGTGGATTTATCTCGCCCTACGAATAGAGGGATTACCATATGAGGGTAAACAACAACATCTCGCAACGGGAGAACCGGGATTAACTGTCGGTCCTGTTCCTCTGCGAGCGGCATATCCTGTGTATCTGACATAAAAGCCTCGAATAAAGAGTGTCGGGTTTATATAGACGTATATGGATGTAAATATAGCCTTTTCAACCCTGATTATAGGCACCTGGTTACAAATATCAGATTGATTTACTCGTCAGAAGCCGCTCGCTGCATTTCGCCGCCTTCATAAATGACATAGGGCTGAGCATTCCCTTCGATTACGGCTGCATCGACGACGACTTTGCTCACGCCTTCCATTGCGGGCAGATCGTACATAATATCGAGCAAGGTATTCTCCAATATGGTACGCAGGCCCCGCGCACCGGTTTTTCGCTCCATTGCCTTCTTCGCAACAGCATTGAGGGAATCAGGACGGAATTCGATCTCGCACCCTTCGATTTCGAACATCTTCTGGTATTGCTTGGTGATAGCGTTCTTGGGCTCGGTCAGGATTTCGACCAGGGCTTCCTCATCCAGTTCCTCGAGGGTTGCTATAACTGGCAGTCGCCCAACAAATTCCGGGATCAACCCATATTTGATCAAATCCTCCGGCTCGACTTTGGTAATGACTTCACCAAACTGGCTCTCACGATCCTTGCTCTTCAGGTCTGCACCAAAACCGATACCGCCCTTTTCGGAGCGATTAAGAATTACCTTATCGAGACCAGCGAAGGCGCCACCACAGATAAACAGGATCTTACCGGTATCTACCTGCAGAAATTCCTGCTGCGGGTGTTTTCTTCCACCCTGAGGCGGTACGGAAGCAATGGTACCTTCGATAAGCTTTAATAAAGCCTGCTGCACGCCCTCGCCTGAAACATCGCGGGTAATCGAAGGATTATCTGATTTTCTCGATATCTTATCGATTTCATCGATATACACGATTCCGGTTTGCGCCTTTTCGACATCGTAATCGCATTTTTGCAGTAGCTTCTGAATGATATTTTCGACATCTTCTCCCACATAACCTGCTTCGGTCAGCGTAGTAGCATCGGCGATAGCGAAAGGCACGTTGAGCAGACGAGCCAGAGTTTCGGCTAGTAGAGTTTTACCCGAACCGGTCGGACCGATTAACAGGATATTACTCTTGGAGAGCTCAATATCGTCTTTTATATGCCCTACTTCAAGGCGTTTGTAATGGTTATAGACGGCAACAGACAGGACTCTCTTGGCTCGGCTCTGACCGATAACATATTCGTCTAGAACATTAAATATTTCGTGGGGAATCGGTAACTTATTGTCTGTATCTTCATTATTTTCGTGAATTTCTTCACGGATAATATCGTTACAAAGGTCGACGCACTCGTCGCAAATAAAAACCGAGGGTCCGGCAATCAGTTTCTTGACTTCGTGCTGACTCTTGCCGCAAAAAGAGCAATATAATAGCTTCTCGTCCTTATTTTTACTTCTGTCGTCACTCATAATTGCTGCCGGTACTTGTTACTCTAACTGGATGCAGATTTGATAATATTAGACCAAACCCGCAAGTACAACTGAAAATAATCGTTTTTTCAAACTCTACGATTTAAATCGACTACTTATTCACCAGAATCGGCACGTGAAGTTAAAACTTGATCAATTAATCCGTATTCGACGGATTCTTCTGCACTCATGAAATTATCCCGCTCGGTATCCTTATCGATCTGAGTTTCCTTCTTACCTGTATGCTTTGCCAGCAGACGGTTGAGGCGAGTACGAACAGTCAGAATTTCTCTGGCATGGATTTCAAAATCGCTGGCCTGACCCTGAAATCCACCCAGTGGCTGATGGATCATCACGCGTGAATGAGGCAAACCGAAGCGTTTTCCCGAGCTACCACCCGCCAGCAATATGGCGCCCATACTGGCAGCCTGCCCGGTACACAAGGTGCTAACATCGGGTTTAATAAATTGCATTGTGTCGTAAATAGCGAGGCCGGCTGTAACTGACCCCCCCGGGCTATTAATATACAATGAGATATCTTTATCGGGATTCTCTGATTCGAGGAAAAGCAATTGTGCCACAATCAAATTGGCCATATGGTCTTCGATAGGCCCGACCACGAAGATTACTCGTTCTTTCAGTAGTCTCGAGTAAATATCGTAAGCTCGTTCGCCACGCGCTGACTGTTCGACAACCATCGGCACCAGGTTTGCCCGAACCTCATCGACGCTTGACCGCATCGAGGTAATACCACTAATAATCCTGTCTTCGTTCATTGTAATTTCCGCTTATTGGGCCGCACCGTTCATTAGTTCTTCGAAAGAAGATTGCTTATTAGTTATTTTAGCCTTACTTAGAATATACTCAACTACCTGCTCTTCTAGCACCATGTTTTCCAGCGATGCACGTGCTTCCTTATTCTGTCGATAATAATCCGTAACCTGTGTTGGATCTTCGTACGAGGCAGCCATGTCCTTTAATGTGGTTTCGACTCTGGCATTATCAAGCTCGATTTTTTCATTCTTGATTAACTCACCAACCAGCAAACCGATTTGAACGCGTTTCCTGGCTTCGTCCCGGAACATTTCATCGGGCAGATTGGATATATCGAAATTGGAAGGATCCTGTCCCATACGCTGTACAGCCTGAATTTTTTGATTCTTCGTTTCTTCCTCAACCATTGCAGAAGGCGCAATAATATCATTTACCGCTAGCAGGGCATCAAGCGTAGCGTTTTTAACACTCTGCTTTACTCGCTGTTCCAGCTCCTTTTCCATGTTGCCGCGCACATCGCTTCGAAACTTATCCAGGTCACCGTCTTCCACACCAAAGGCCTTAATAAATTCCGCATCGATTTCAGGTAATTTTGGCTCCGACACTTTAGTCACCTTAAGCGTGAATTGCGCCGTCTTACCGGCAACGTCTTTACCGTGATAATCTTCCGGGAAGTTAACTTCGACAGTTTTCTCTTCACCGACAGAAAGCCCATCAAGACCAGCTTCGAATTCAGGCAGCATTTGCCCGGCACCGATTTCGACGGCCATATCCTTACCAGCACCACCCTCGAAAAGCACGTCATCAATCCTACCTTCGAAATCGACCATTACCTGATCACCTTTAGCGGCAGCACGCTCTACTTCGGCCCACTCCTTACGCTGTTCGCGAAGCTTTTCAATCATTGTTTCGAGATCTTCATCTTTCACTTCGGCTTCGAGCTTTTCTACCTTAACAGACTCCAGATTCAGGTTTTCCACTTCGGGGAAGACTTCGAAAACAGCAGTATAAGAAACCTCTTCCTTCTCTTCTGCTTTCACCGACTCGATGCTCGGCATACCCGCTGGATGAATATTCTCCTGCGTGATGGCTTCACGGTACGAAGACTCTATGACATCTCCGATGACTTCCTGTCGGACAGCACCACCGAATTTCTGCTGAACCACCTTCAGTGGTACCTTGCCAGGACGGAAGCCGTCTATGCGCACGGTCTTAATCAAATCCTTCAGTTTTTTCTCGACTGCCTGCGTCACCGTGTCAGAGGGAATCTGCACTGTCATTTTGCGCTCAAGGCCTTCCAGAGTTTCTATAGATACTTGCATGATGATATCTCTTGATATTCGATAATTGGGGGTTTTCGCCGGGTGGCTAGCCGGGCTTGCAAACTTCAGCTTCCTGAAAAAATGGTGCGAAAGGAGAGACTCGAACTCTCACATCAAAGATACCAGAACCTAAATCTGGCGCGTCTACCAATTCCGCCACTTTCGCACAGTGTTCGATTTATTAAACGCTAATTATATTAGCTGGCAACGGATTAACCAGTGATATTTACTGGTCTTTTAGATTCCGCCCGATCTAACAGCACCCCATCTAACAGCGGACGCTGGTACTATGCCCGGCTTCCGGGCACTTAAAAAATGGGGTGGACGATGGGGATCGAACCCACGACAACAAGAATCACAATCTTGCACTCTACCAACTGAGCTACGCCCACCATAAATTTGGCACGCCCGGCAGGATTCGAACCTGCTACCCTCGGCTTAGAAGGCCGATGCTCTATCCAAATGAGCTACGGGCGCAGAAACCCTGTTCCGTGCTTTCCATTGATTTGCGCCAATTTACCATACTTACAAAATTGGTCGGGGTGGAGAGATTCGAACTCCCGACCCACTGCTCCCAAAGCAGTTGCGCTACCAGGCTGCGCTACACCCCGAAATTCTGCAAATCAACAAGGCGCGGAATAATACGCTTATCAAAAATAATCGTCAATTGAACATTGACTATTTTTCCAAATAGTTTCATGTCCAGCTCGATATAGCTAAGTACGGCGCCAACGTGTACCACCTGCGCCATCTTCAATGGCGATTCCTGCTTCGACCAGTTCGTCTCTGATGCGGTCTGCTTCTGACCAGTTCTTTTTGCTCCGGGCATCTAGGCGTTGTTGTATCAGAGTCTCAATCGCATCGTCACTCAAGCCATCTGTCGATCCTGCCTGAGATCTTAGGAAGGTTTCTGGATCGTCCTCGAGTAATCCAATAATTTTAGCCAGAAACCTCAACAGACTAGCCAGCGAATCGACCTTATCGGGCGTTTCACTTTTAGCTCGATTAATCTCTCTAGCCAGATCAAACAAAACAGCGATAGCATTCGCCGTATTAAAATCATCGTCCAGTGCCTGCTCGAAACGTTGCTGGTAGTCGCTATTTTGCGGCGTCTCGACCTCCTTCGTATCGAGCAAGGCGCCATAAAGCCGCTGCAGCGCGCTGCGGGCATTATTAAGTTGGTCTTCTGCGTAATTGAGCTGGCTACGGTAATGACTGCTGAGCATAAAATATCTAATTTCCTCGGCTTTATACTCCTTCATCACGTCACGCAAAGTGAAAAAATTACCCAACGATTTTGACATTTTCTCGGAGTTGACCTGGACAAAACCATTGTGCATCCAGTAGTTCACGAAGGTTTCACCAGTGCAGCACTCGCTTTGTGCGAGCTCATTTTCGTGATGAGGAAACTGTAGATCATGGCCGCCGCCGTGGATATCGAAATGATTTCCCAGCATTTGCGTCGACATCGCCGAGCATTCAATATGCCAGCCCGGGCGACCATCGCCATAGACGGAAGGCCAGAATGGCTCACCAGGTTTGGCGGACTTCCACAGCACAAAATCGGCTGGATCGTGCTTATTAGTATCAATTTCGACCCGTTCTCCCGAGCGTAAATCTTCCAGCTTCTTACCTGACAACTCACCATATTTATCGAACTTTGCCACTTCGAAATAAACATCACCATTGGCCGCCTGATAAGCAAATTCTTTTTCGATCAGCCCCTGGACCATCTCTAATATGGCGTCGATATGATCGGTTGCACGCGGTTCGTAATCAGGCCGCAGGATACCAAGAGGATCGGTATCTTCATGCATGGCATCAATAAATCGCTGTGTCAGCTCCAGGAAATCTTCCTTATTTTCGTTCGCACGATCAATAATTTTGTCGTCGATATCGGTGATATTGCGCACATAGGTCACGTCGTAACCAAGATGGCACAGATAACGATACACCACATCGAAAACGACCAACACCCGGGCATGACCTACATGGCAATAGTCATAAACCGTCATGCCGCAGACATACATGCGTACCTGTCCCGGGACGATGGGTTTAAAGACCTCTTTCTGGTTGGTCAGGCTGTTATAAATAGTTAGCATATAGAGAATTAATGGTCGATTTAGAGTCAAAAAATAAAGGATGTAAAGTGTAAGATATAGACCTGACAAGTGAAACTCCTAATCTCTTTGATCAACATCTTTTTATTCCTTATATCCTGCCTTCCATAGTTCCTAACAAATCAGTAGAATCTGCCTATCTTTTAACCACCGGATTGCCGATGAACAAAACGCTTTTACCGCTCGCGGTTATACTGGCTGCGATTTTGTCTCTGGTTTTCTTTCCTACTTTTAAAGGTGACAAACCAATGAACGAAACAGCAACTGAAAATACTAAAGTATTATTTGAGACCACTATGGGAAATATCACCATAGAACTCGATATGCAAAATGCCCCAAACACGGGTGCCAATTTCCTCGCCTATGTCGATGACGGTTATTTTGTCGATACCACTTTTCATCGCGTTATCCCGAATTTTATGATTCAGGGCGGCGGTATCACAGCAGATATGCGTGACAAGCCAAGCAGCCGTGCGCCGATCGAAAACGAAGCCAAAAACGGCCTGAAGAATGACCGCGGTACACTAGCCATGGCTCGCACCGGCGACCCGCATTCGGCGACCTCACAGTTTTTCATCAACCACGCCGACAACGCCTTTCTCGACTTCACCAGCGAATCGATGCAGGGTTGGGGTTATGCGGTATTTGGTAAGGTAACCGAAGGTATGGATGTCGTCGATGCCATTGCACAGGTCCAAACCGGTGATAAGGGTGGCCACCAAAACGTACCGCTGGAAACAATTACTATTACCGCTGTTTCTCGCCTTTAGGTAAAGACCAATCGAAATGACAGACGAGTATCTGTTTATTTCCGACTGTCATCTCGATATAAACCGCCAGGATGTTATCGATAGCTTCGTTAACTTTCTGACTAACCGGGCCCCTCAGGCCCGGTTTTTATATGTGCTCGGCGATTTGTTTGAAACCTGGATTGGTGACGACGACGAAGCTGACGAACTACAGGTCGTATTCGACTGCTTCGCGCGCCTGTCGCAGCAGACCGAGATATACTTCCTGGCGGGCAACCGAGATTTTCTGCTTGGCGACCAGGGCGCTGCTCGGCTGCATGCCACGATCATTAACGAACCCAGCCTCATCGCTCCCGGTCAACAAAATATCGGCCTACTACACGGTGATACATTATGTACTGACGATGGCGACTACCAGCAATTTAGAAACCTAGTCAGAAGTGACCAGTGGCAGAAAGATTTTCTCGGCAAGTCGCTGGCTGACAGGAAGCAGATCGTCGCCGGATTACGTGAAAAAAGCAAACATGCTATGCAACAGAAAACCACTGACATTATGGACGTTAATCAAGGTGCGGTTTTGGATTGTTTCGAGGAACTTGAGGTAACCGCAATTATTCATGGGCATACCCACCGCCCAGCGGTGCATCACTACCCCGGAGGTCGAATACGTTACGTGCTGGGCGACTGGAACCCTAAGCCCAGCTATCTGAGTTGGACGACTGACACCGGCTTCGTCCTTACTGACCCCAGAATTTAATCCTGACTCAATTCGAGCGCCTCTAGCTCGCCAGCTTCAAATCCGGCCTCCAGCCGCGCTTCCCAGTTGAACGGGCCGCGTAACTTCCCTCCCAGGTATTCATTGATTAGCATCTGAAATGTCGACGCAGGTTCAAATTGCCTTTGTTCGCAGAGCTGTCGATACCAGTGATTACCAATACGCACATGACCGACTTCGTCAGCATAAATGACCTTTAGGATATCAACAGCTTCGGTGTCTGCAACCTGATTAAAGCGATTAATCATCGCAGGTGTCACATCCAGTCCACGCGCCTCCATTACTCTTGGAACTAACGCCATACGGTGTAATACATCGTGTCGAGTTTTACAAACCATATCCC
>JAOUJX010000431.1 GCA_029882955.1 Gammaproteobacteria bacterium | reverse complement strand
GTTTATACACGCTGGTCGAACCCAACCACCCGGCAGCTAGAACAAAAACTCGCCGTACTGGAAGAGGCCGAAGCCTGCGTCGCCTTCGCTTCAGGCATGGCCGCAAGTAGCGCTGTTTTGCTTAATTATTTAAGTAGCGGCGACCATCTGATTATCAGCAATACCAATTACCCGGGAACCGCCGAATTCGCACGCGATACCCTCACTCGATTCGGTGTCGAAGTCAGTGCCGTTGATACCGCCGATTTAGACAGGATACAACAGGCTGTTCGTGACAATACCCGTATGATCTGGATCGAGACGCCGTCTAATCCCCTGTTGAGAATTTCCGACATAAAGGCAATATCGGCTCTAGCTGTGCAGCAACAGGCATTGCTGGTCGTCGACTCCACGTTTGCCACACCCATCGCGACTCAGCCCCTGACACTTGGCGCAGACCTGGTGGTCCATTCTTTGACTAAATATGTCGGTGGGCACGGCGACGCCATGGGTGGCTCGGTCTGCGGTAGTCAATCGTTAATTGGCCCCTTGCGTGGCGAGGCACTGGTGCATTACGGTGGTGTTATCAGCCCGTTTAACGCCTGGTTAATTCTACGCGGCATGGCAACGCTACCGATTCGTATGCGCAGTCACGAGGAAAATGCGCTGACGGTCGCGAAGTTTTTAGAAGATCATCCTTCGGTAGAAAAAGTATTCTATCCGGGCTTACCATCCCACCCTCAACACATTCTCGCCAAACAGCAAATGGCCAACTTTTCCGGCATGATTTCATTTCGTAGCACCAACCCAAAGCAGGTCGCCGAACGCATGATGGAACAACTCGAAGTCATTCACTACGCCGTATCGCTCGGCCACCACCGTAGCCTGGTTTACCTGATGCAAACCAGCGACCTGGTGGGCTCGTCTTATCGGCTTGAAGGTGAGGAACTAGATAAATATCGGGATAGTGCCGGAGACGGAATTTTTCGTCTATCGGTTGGGTTGGAGAATGCGGGCGATCTTTGTGAGGATTTGGCCAGGGTTTTGTAGAATGGATTAGCGATAGTGTTACATACGGCGAATTTTCTACTCGAGTCCTGGCCTATTAGTTTTTTGGGGTTAATGGCTTTATACGGACTTCTGCACTAAACTTATTAGATAACGGTTAATCGTTAGTAGTAAGTTTTACGGTACTAGAAAGTTTAATCGCGATAATAAAAGCCACTTATTTTTGGGGTAAGTTATGCACATAATATTAATAGCGATCATTGTTCTGCTACTTATCTACATCTTTATTGTCAGTCAAAAAACATCCAGCCAGAGTTACAGTGAACCTGCTGAAACTCTGATAAAGAACTCCTCTTCCGACACTAATCATGAGTTTATTTTCATATCCAGGGGTAAATTGTTTCTAAATAACACATCGAACCAGCTGGAAGAAATCCATAGCCCCTATGTACAGGAAATGATTGACCGAATGAATCGAAAAAAACAGCTGCATGGATGGAAACAAAATACAAGTTTAAGCACTTCCTTTGTCGGTCAGAACGACATATCGGCAAATGATCAGGTGGGACTACAGGTCGTAGGTGCGCAATTCTGTCCAGACAACAAACTGATTTACTTTATGAAAGACAGTAACGTCGGTGGTTTATTCAAATATGATGCCACGACAAAAACTGAGCATCGTCTATTGCATCAGCAAAACCTCTATTACGAAAATCTTGCCGTCAACCCCGATAGCGGGAAAATACTGTGCTCGGATCATCACGAAAATGGAACCGCCGATGTCACAATACTGAATGACGACGGGCATGGTTCTGAACAACTGACAGAGGGCGATACAGTCGATTCCTCCCCAGCGTGGATTCCCGGCGATGTCAGTAGCATTCTATACCAATCCAGTGGACTGGCCCGGAGTGAAGAAGGGTATGTAATAGCACACGGCCCCTCGGCGATTAAAATGCTGAATCTCGACAACAACGAGGTGGTCTCGGTACTTGAGGACGTTAATTTCGATTTTCTTCAACCGCGGGTCGACCGGCAGGGCAACCTTTATTTTATTAAAAGGCCCTACGAGGCGCAGCAATATGGTGGATCAAATCTTATCCTTGATACTCTTTTATTCCCTTTTCGGTTATTAAGGGCGCTTTTTCACTATTTAAATTTCTTTTCTCTAATGTACTCCCGAAAGCCTTTAACCAGTGCCTCTGGCCCGAAAGTCGAGGCGGATCTGAAGGATATACTCATTAAGGGGAAACGCATCGATGCGGAAAAGGCACTGCGCACGGAAAGCCGTATCAACGGTATCCCTTCGCTCGTTCCGAAATCCTGGCAGCTAATAAAACGCACGCAAAAGGGCGCCGAAACTGTTCTGGCGACGAATGTTGCCTCGTTTGACCTCACCTCTGACGATACCATTCTCTATTCAAACGGCTACGCGGTTTTCCAGATGGCGCAGAATAACCAGTCACAGGTTATTCTGCGCGACAAACTGATCGCAGACGTGATTGCTTCGTAGTCTTAGACTCATACTAGATAGGGTTAAAGATTTTTACATTACGATACGAGGGCATTTCAATTTACGTATCGCCTGGATCAAATAGCAAAGATACTGCCCCTCCTTATTTTCTCTACTCTGCGACTACTCCAATAAATGTATTATTTTCTTCTTCCCAAATATATGTAGTGATTGCTTCTGAATCATCTATACCGTAGTTCAAAGTATTTTTATCAAGAAATAATCTCAAATCTCTAACATTCACTCCGTAATTAATATGACTCTCTGTAGGAATTGTTGCTATAAAAATCATATCCCAATGTAAGCGATTTTTTTAAAACCGAACTATTATTTCATTTTTCCCATCTGTAAAAAGACCGAAATATTCTTCTTACCAGACAGAAATTATTTTATTCACAGCTCCGAAACCCATGTTACGGATAAAGAATTGCACTTGATTGCTAACTTTCGAATAGATTGCGGCTCGAAGGCCGCAATGACATTTTTCTTATTTTTTGACTTAAGGTAAGTGGCTTTTGGGTACAGCCTTATTACCCAATATCCCACTCTCCCGATTTATCTCATCACCTTATTCTACCAACCACCCGCTGTTTTAACTATTTACTTAAATATAAATATATGTTTATATTATTATTATTTTCT
>JAOUJX010000082.1 GCA_029882955.1 Gammaproteobacteria bacterium | reverse complement strand
TAACGCTTTCTTGCATTCCATCATGCCTGAACCGGTTCTTTCGCGCAGTTCCTTGACTAAAGATGCTGTAATTGCCACTTGTTTACCTCAAAAATTAAATAGGACCTGTCCAACAATCGAAACAGGCCGTGATTTGTTGATATCTTACTCTTCAGCGTCTGATTTTTTCGCAGTAGCCTTTTTAGTCGCTGCCTTTTTAGTCGCTGCCTTCTTGGTAGCCGCCTTCTTCACTGCTGCCTTTTCCGGCTCTGCTGCTACTTCGGGTTCTGCTGCTACTTCGGGTTCAACTTCGGTAGTTGCTGATGCTGTTGATTTTTTCGCAGAAACTTTCACTGAAGTCTTAGGCGCTGCGGCCTCTGCGTTATCGACCTCGATCAGTTCGGCATCGCTATCAACAGGGCCAGCAATACTTTCCTTACCCACAATGATTTCATCAGCGACGATTTTCGTATATAGCTTGATCGCTCGCATCGAATCATCGTTGCCCGGAATAATATAATCGATATTGTCGGGTGAGTTATTGGTGTCAACCACACCGACTACTGGGATACCGAGCTTGCGGGCTTCCAGAACAGCAATGTTTTCGTAACCGACATCAATCACGAAAAGTACGTCGGGTAAACCACCCATGTCCTTGATACCGCCTAGAGTTTTTTCCAGCTTTTCCTGCTCACGAGACAGTTGCAGAATTTCTTTCTTGCTAATTTTTTCGTAGCTATTGCCCT
The DNA here is from genome assembly GCA_029882955.1 of Gammaproteobacteria bacterium. Lineage (GTDB taxonomy): Bacteria > Pseudomonadota > Gammaproteobacteria. The sequence goes on along the minus strand of JAOUJX010000082.1, from coordinate 11,691 downwards.
GTGCCATATCTTCGAGTTCTTTCAGTCTCTTGATCGATGCGCGGACAGTACGGAAGTTAGTCAACATGCCACCTAACCAGCGGTGGTTAACGAATGGCATGCCACAACGTCGAGCCTCTTCGGCGACCGCATTGCTGGCAGCACGTTTTGTACCTACGAACAGAATTTTACCTTTCCTGGAAGCGACTTTACCGAGGTAATTAATCGCGTCCTTGCACATTGGCATGGTTTGCTCAAGGTTTATAATATGGATTTTGTTGCGCTCGCCAAAGATGAATGGCGCCATTTTAGGATTCCAGAAACGGGTTTGGTGGCCGAAATGCACGCCCGCTTCCAACATTTCACGCATGGTGACGTTAGACATAAGTTATCTCCAGATGTCAGTAATGGATAGTTTTTAACAGTTGAAACTATCCAGGGTTAAGCTTCCACATATCCGGTGATTACGACCTGTACTCTGGTAAAATACAGGCACCCATAGTCACGTTTTGATATGTGTGAATGATTTTTGCCTTCGTAGTTGCCGAAGGCGCGCGCTTTATACCATAATCCCCCTTTTACAACAACAAAACCGACTAAAAATATGGGTGTATCGATAAAATCTCCACAGGATATTGAAAAAATGCGTGTCGCGGGCCGTCTCGCTGCTGATGTATTGAAAATGATAGCGCCGCACGTAGAACCGGGGATTACCACTCAACGGTTGAATGACATTTGTCATGATTATATGGTTAACGAGCAGGATACCATTCCCGCACCGCTAAATTACCGGGGCTTTCCACGTTCAATCTGCACTTCGGTCAATCATGTTGTCTGTCATGGCATCCCGGCCGAGAAGAAGCTGAAAAGCGGCGATATTATTAACATCGATATTACTGTCATAAAAGACGGGTTTCACGGTGATACCAGTCGCATGTTTATAGTAGGTAAGCCGACCATCCAGGGTGAGCGGTTGATCAGAGTCGCTTACGAGTGCATGAAAATTGGCATCGAGATGATAAAACCCGGTATCCGACTCGGAGATATCGGCCATGCTATCCAGACTCATGCCGAGAAAAACAACTATAGCATTGTCCGGGAGTACTGCGGTCACGGCATCGGCCAGGTCTTCCACGAAGACCCCCAGGTATTGCATTATGGCAAACCTGATACCGGCCTTCTGCTCGAACCGGGTATGACCTTTACTATCGAGCCAATGGTTAATCTAGGTCGCCGAAATGTAAAGTTACTGCCCGACGAATGGACTGTAGTGACCAAGGATCACAGCCTTTCGGCGCAATGGGAGCATACCAATCTGGTTACCGACGACGGCTTCGAAGTCCTCACATTACACCCGGACGACAGCTTATAAAGCATGACCAATCAGACAATTGAGCCGTATCTCCAACAGGCGAGATCACCACAGGGGATGCAGGTCGCGCCAATTCTTGAGGGATTAAAAGAATCCAACCAGCGAATTTTCGACGATTTCGATCAGGGAGTAGAAATCGATATACTGGTACGACAAAAAGCAGAAGTAATTGATCAGGTTTTATGCGCCTGCATGACGCAATTCATTACCTCGAAAAAACCTGAATTCAGCCTGCTAGCAGTCGGCGGTTACGGACGCAAAGAGCTACTACCCGGCTCTGATATCGATTTAATGCTCCTACTGGAGAAAAAGCCCGGCAAAGCACTTGAAGAGCAAATATCATCTTTCCTGACTTTTCTGTGGGATATAGGTCTCGAAGTCGGTCACAGTGTGCGTACTATCAAGGACTGTATACGCGAAGGTAAAGCCGATGTTACGGTGATTACCAACATGATCGAGTCACGCCTATTGCACGGCAGCGAAGATCTTTACGCGAAATTCCAGGAAGCTATTTCGCCAAAAAAAATGTGGCCAGCGCGTAATTTTTTTGAAGCCAAGTTACAGGAACAACATGACCGTTATCTACGATACAACGATACCGCTTATAATCTGGAGCCGAATATTAAGGAAGGCCCCGGCGGATTACGCGATATCCAGATTATAGGCTGGGTAGCGAAACGCCATTTTGGTGCGAGTTCGTTGCGCGAACTGGTTGATCACGAATTTATCACCGAAAAGGAATATCAGATTCTGCAGGCCGGGCAAAAGCATTTATGGAAGGTTCGCTTCGCCCTGCACCGTCTTGCCAAACGCCGCGAAGACCGGCTGCTATTCGATTATCAGGAACAACTGGCGACCGAGTTTGGTTTCGAGGCGGGTAAACAAAATCTCGCCATTGAACAGTTCATGCAACAGTATTATCGCACCATCATGGAACTGGTGCGCCTGAATGAAATGCTGTTACAGATATTTAGAGAAGAAATTTTAATTACCGGAGCGCAGAGAAAAACCACCATCATCAATGAGCGTTTCATGTTGCGTAATCGCTATCTCAAAGTACGCGATGATGATGTATTTAAACGCCAGCCTTCGGCACTCATGGAGTTATTTTTACTCATCTCCACGCACGATCAATGTGATGGTGTCACCGCTTCAACCATACGTTTAGTACGCGAACACCTCTATCTTGTGGATGATGATTTCCGCAGCAATGAGGAAGTCAACCATCTCTTTATGCAATTGATGAGCGCTCCAAGTGGTATGACTCACCAGATGCGACGCATGAATTCTTACGGCTTTCTCGCGGCCTATATCCCCGCTTTTGAAAAGATAACCGGCCGTATGCAATACGATCTTTTTCACGCTTATACGGTAGACCAGCACACGATTTTCGTGATTCGAAATCTTCGTCGATTCGCGCTCGATATACATAAAGACGAGTTCCCTTTCTGCAATGAAGTTTATCGGGAACTGGAAGACCCTCGCCTGCTTTACCTCGCCGCCTTATTTCACGATATTGCCAAGGGTCGCGATGGCGATCACTCTGAACTGGGTGCTGACGATGCGACTCAATTTTGTCTTCAACATAATTTAAACCGCAAGGATACACGCGTCGTCTCACAGCTGGTACGCAACCATTTGCTCATGTCGGTAATCGCTCAGCGCAAAGACATCAGTGATCCCGACGTGGTACGAGATTTCGCGCGCCAGGTCGGTAGTGTTACGATGCTGAATTATCTTTACCTGCTAACGGTAGCTGACATTCGCAGCACCAACCCTAAACTCTGGAATAACTGGAAAGACGCATTACTCAAACAGCTTTATGGCGCCACCAAACAGGTGCTTCGCCGGGGAATCGATGTCACCCCTGATATCGAGGAAATTATTCAGGAAAACCGTGACGCAGCTTTCGAGGAAATGCAAGACCTGGCCTATCCACTGGAAGCCATCAGCCGGCTATGCGATCAATTACCTGGTGACTACTTCCTGCGACACCTGCCACTCGAAATTAAATGGCATATTAAAACTATCCTGAGTCATCCAGATTCTGACATTCTGGTCAATATTCGTCAGGCCAAAATCACCCGTACCACTAAGGTTTTTGTTTACTGCGATGAACATCCCTTTGTCTTTTCCCAGGTGACTGGCGTATTAGGAGAACTGGGCTTAAGCATTCTCAACGCTGAGATTTTCACCACGCAAAACAATAAGGTCATGGATACTTTTATTATTCAGGATCAGAACAATAAAGCGGTCACCGACAAGGCGACAATACGCCATATCGAAGCCTCACTGATTACCGCGTTACAATCGAGAGATATTTATAAAAGTACCAGCAATAAACGTCAACCACGCCAGCTCAAGGCCTTCAACCGCCCGACCGAAATCATCTTTGAACAGGATTACCTGAATAGCCGTACGGTGATGGAAATAAGTTCGATGGACGGGCCGGGCTTACTCTCGATCATCGCCAACGTCATTGCCACACTGGATATTAATATTACCCACGCCAAAATCTCGACACTCGGGGAAGTCATTGACGATATTTTTTATCTCACAACTCCCAAAGGGAAAAATATTACCGATGAAGCATTACTGAATCAGCTGAAAACTCGAATGACGAAAGCACTGGCCACCAGGCAAGCCGACTGATTATTGAGAACTCAGGAGTTTGCTCAGGTTGGGCAAGCCAACTGCCGGGTTAATCCCCAACTGCTTTAAGTCGTCTACCACGTCAACCGGTAAAGCCTCGTTTTCAACTTTCTGATTCAGCACACCTCCCATTAACACCGGCAGATCTATTGATTCTTTGTCCAGTATTAATCTGAGCTGTTTACCGTAATCCAGTGCCATACCATTATGCGTGCTCAACAATAGCGCATCGTAATGGTGCCTGGACAGAGACTCAGCCACCTGATCTGGCGACTGCTCCGACCCCAGATTAGTCACTTCAGCCCCTGCCTCACTGAGTAATTGCGCCAACGCACCGATAGCGTGTTCGTGCACGTCGGTCGACGCCAGCATTAATCGTTTACCCTTCACCTTTTCGATCAATTCGCTGGACTCGAACATGGGGCGGTAATTATCGATTACCTGCTGCGATAACAAATACATATCGGTCGGGTCGCAGGACTGAGTATTTTTAGCAAACAAACCCTCAAAGGTTTGCGCGCCAATCCGCTTCAATACATAAAGCAGCTGCAGTGGATTAGACAGATCGACACCGCATTGCTTCAGACCCGACAGCGCATTGTCGAAAATTACCTTACCGTCCCGACAAACTCGATCAGCGAAGGCTTCGGCGGCAGAAAAATTGACATGTGGATATAAACGTCTCGCCGATTGTTCGATTTGTCGACCAAAACACTGGGCTTCGATTATTTCCTCCGCTGATGGAATTCGAATCGCCTCGGTAACCGGTAGGGGCAATACAGCATGGCCGCTCGGCGAATACATCTGCATCAGGATATCCCAGAGCAGGTATTCCGATACCACGGCACGGTTTTTATCGAAGTCCGAGCCGAAAGAAATCGTATCACCATAAATCATCGAACCCACCTGGTCTCCTCGATGGATTTTCTGCAAAGCCAGTACCCAGCCGGCTCGCTTAATCGGATCAGAGGTTAAACCACCGATGCAATGCGAAAGTTTTGCCCCGAGTAGTTCTTCGACAATGTAATACTCCAGCATGGCCCAGGCGGCGACCGTTGCGCATTGTTTAAACAAAGCGCCGTAGCCATCCTCAAGATAGGAATGCAGCATCGTGCCCTGCTCACGAAACTCTGACAATAAGGTAATGGCCTTCAATGTTTCCACGCTGGTGGCAAGCTGATCGTCCCAGCCCGGAGCTTCAAAAGTAAAAAACTGCGACAGGTTTCCGACCGTGGTGCAGCCGATGCGTAGTGCCTGTACTGTATTGCTGAAAGAAGCTGGTTGACCAATCATAAAATCGCCCAGATGCGGTTGTATCGGTGCCGACTGCGCGAGTGCAGACCAGTCCTGCTGATTTTCCAGCATCGGCCCTGTCTCGGCAGCCGTACTCACCCATAAGTCACTCGGCAAGCCCATACGGCGATCCAGTGCGAAACCTGCTCGATCCATTCTGAAACCCTGCTGATCAAGGTGCCGATGGAGCTCCCGCAGCCCCCGGGCAGTGCTGTCCATATCGTTCATACCGATATGTGCGTGGTACATGATACGGCCATCGCGCATGCACTGGCGTTTGTAGTCCAGCTCTGAGGTGCAACCATGAGTTTTCAGGAACAACGACTGCCCGATTGAGATCTCACTGGCCGTACTTCGTGCCGTTTCCATCAATTGGGAATAGTCGGGTAACGGCTGATCGGCAAGGTTTTTGATTTGCTGTTCGGGATGTTTTTGCTGGTCATGCATACAGTGGGACCTTACATGGCTATATTGGTCAGGGCAAATGTAAGTAAGAGGCCACGCTCACAAATGATAGCCCAGCGAAAAACCTGAGGCAGACACCCAGTTCCATTCGTTTTCTTTGGCAACTGAAACTAACAGGACATCATAAAAAATATTCGCACCCATAAAACCGATGATCGCTAAAACTGCGAATACTCGGGCGTGTAAAGGCTGGTCTCAGATTGGCGAATAGATCGAAGCGAACTCTTCATTGCCCCGATGGATTGACTCCACCATGTTCCCGGTGAGGATAGTCGAAATGAGAAACAGGCCCTAGAACAATGCCGTCACATTCTTTTATCCGATCAAATGCTGATTCAGGGAATGTAGTTCCTTGCTGCTCGCAGGCTATTTTTTTTTGACTGTCTCATCAGCCAGGTTTTTATACCAAAGTTTAAGCGGCTGCCAGCGGCAGTCGAAACAAAAATGTCGTTCCATCACCTACCTGACTGGTAACACCTATTTCCTGCCCATGCAGTTCCAGTATCCGGTGCGTAATGGTGAGCCCCAGACCCGCATGTCGGCTGCTGTTCCGACGCCGACTATCGGCCTGGTAAAAACGCTGAAATAGCGTCGCCAGATGCTCCTGGTCGATACCCTTACCGGTATCTCTCACCCGAACCTGAATACTGTCTTCTTCAAGCTGTAATATGATTTCAACTGTTCCACCCGCATCGGTACAGGAAATTGCGTTGTCCATCAGATTACTCAATGCACGATCGATCATCGCAATATCACCACTTACCAGTGGCAATTGATCTTCGCCTCTGTAAGCCAGGCTCAGCTTTCTGCTGGCCGCTTCAAGTTGGAATTTCTGAATAACATCCTGCACCAGCTCGGAGATAGAAAACGACTCGATGACCGGTTCGGCCTCCCTCGCTTCCAGTTTGGAAAGTTCAAACAGGGCTTCGATCAGATGATTGAGCCGCGCGCTATTGCGAAAAGAGATGTCCAGAAACTCTTTGCGTTCCTCGGCCGACATTTCATCAAACCGGGTTTTCAGGCGTTCAATATAACCATGAATCGCGGCCAACGGCGTACGTAAATCATGCGAGATATTGGCGACCATTTCCCGGCGTAAATTATCCTGTACCTGTAACTGACTGACTTGCTCATCAATGCGTTTTGCCATGGCATCGAAGCTATGCGATAACTGGCTGATTTCGTCACCTACAACCGTTTTATCAGCCAACCTCAGGTCATCACCTCGAAACCGGTCGACCGACTGGTTAAGCCTGCGAATCCGCCGGGTGAGTCGATAAAATAATAAAAGCCCAATCACCAGCCCGATTACCAGGCTTCCGGCCAGTGCTGTTAAACCGAGTGTTTCCAGCGCTCTGAATTGCTCCCGGGTTTGAATCTGGTCGTACTGCGATCCCTGTAGTACGACATAGAGATAACCTTCCGGATTGGCAACATCGGGCAAAGACGCTACCGAAAATGGTTTTTGATTCGTTAAACTGCGAGGATCATCGCCCAGCAGTGGAAATTGCGAACTACCCTGTAGGAACTGTTGTACCGGATAGAGATCGACCTTATGTCGTTTGATGAGCTTTTTATCCGCCGAAAAACTCAGTATCCGGCCATCGACATCGAGAAAATATATTTCGATACTGGGATTCACCAGCATCATGACCTGGAAAGCATCGCGCATCGAGTCCTGATCGATTCGCTCGCCTTTGATTAACTTCATTTCACGAACCAGGTCGGTTGCCAGGTTTTGATTCAACTGCTGGTTGCTCGACTGATAACTTTGTTTTAGTAGCGACTGTGATAGCAGCGCATAAAAAATCCCGACGATGAGCAACAGAGCAATTAAGGTAACCGCCAGTTTGCTATATAGAGTATCGAAAACTTTCATCTGGCTAGTGCTGCCTGGAAGGCTCCTGGAGCTGATAGCCAACACCCCAGACGGTCAAAATATAATCCGGGTTATCGGCTTGCCGCTCGATTTTGTTTCGCAACCGGTTGATGTGCGTATTCACGGTATGCTCGTAACCATCATGGTGATATCCCCAGACATCTTTTAATAACTGGGTTCGAGTAAATACCTGACCGGGGTTCATGGCAAAATGAGTGAGTAAATCGAATTCGCGAGCGGTGAGTTCGACCTGTTTACCGGAGACCGTGACACGATGACCGCGAAGATCGATAAAAAGCTCACCCAGCCTGATCTCCTGCGGCTGCTTTTCGGCGCTGTCCGAATGGGCTCCGCTGCGCCGGAACAGGGCTTTAACCCGGGCACTTAGCTCCATAAAGCTAAACGGCTTAGTGAGATAGTCATCGGCGCCGGTATCCAGGCCCAGCACACGATCGTATTCGCTCGAACGTGCTGTCAGCATCAATATCGGCGTCTGCTGATCACTTTTCCTGATCTGCTCGCAAATCGACAGGCCGTCGCAATCCGGCAACATAATATCGAGTATCAGCATATCGTAATCCTGCGATTCGCTGAGCCGGTCGAGCGCTTTGGCACCATTGTCGATAATATCGCTCTGGTAACCGATGTCTCTTAATTGCAGCTGTATCAGCCTGGCAATATCGACATCGTCCTCAACTATTAGAATTTTCTTTGACATTTTAAGTTAACGTTTATACCCAATCTATCGACCAATTCCCCATTGGGGTTCTGTGAAATTTAACCTGTTACGAAGGTAGAATACAGGCTTATTAACCTCATATTGAACAATTATGCCTGAGACCTCACCAGCAAACCCGATTCTGCATCAACATTATCTCGATCTTCCTGAGGCTATGTTCGCGAAACAACAACCCGCGAGATCGCCTGCCGCTGAAATGCTAGCTATCAATGACCGGCTGTTACAAACCATGGGCATTGATTCCACCTGGTTTCACAGCAATGACGGACTCAATATGCTATCCGGGAATGCCGGCGATTATCCGGTAGAACCTATTGCTATGGCCTATTCCGGTCATCAATTCGGGCATTGGTCGGGAACTCTGGGCGATGGGCGCGCACATATGCTAGGACAGATTACCACCCCGAATGGCAGATCATTAGACCTGCAACTAAAGGGTTCCGGGCGTACTCAATTTTCACGCGGTGGTGATGGTCGCGCGACCTTGGGCTCAGTCATCAGAGAATATCTGGTCAGTGAAGCTATGGCCGGATTGGGTATCGCTACCACTGGTTCGATAGCGATGTTTACCACTGGAGATCGCGTTTTTCGCGAACAGGCCTTCCCCGGTGCGGTTCTGTTACGCTCGGCGTCGAGTCATCTACGAGTTGGTAGCTTTCAATACGCGGCAGCAAACCTCGAACAGCAGGACGTACAGGCTCTGGCAGACTTCGTTATCGCCCGGTACTTCCCGGAACTGACCGATTCGCCTGATCAGTATCTCGCCTTGATCAGCGCGGTGACTGAGCGCCAGGCGTCTTTAATCGCACAATGGATGCTGGTCGGATTTATTCACGGCGTGATGAACACCGATAATATGTCGATAGTCGGTGAAACTATCGATTTCGGTCCCTGCGCCTTTATGGATGAATTTAATCCTGCCAAAGTATTTAGCTCGATAGACCACAACGGACGCTATGCCTGGAATCAGCAACCCACTATCGGCCACTGGAACCTGGCTCGATTTGCCGAAACCCTGCTGCCACTGTTACATCCGGACCCCGAAAAAGCAGTTAGTCTGGCGGAAGAGCGGCTCAATAGTTTTGGCAGCCTATTTCAACAGGCCTTTCAAAGCGGAATGCAACGAAAGTTTGGTTTAACCAGGGCTAATGCCGACTTTGTTAACCATTCTCTAACGCTCATGTCGGACAGCAGTCTCGACTTTACTGTTTTCTTCGATCAGCTGACACAGGTAGCATGTGGAGAATCCGATAGTCTGCTGCTGGAAATGTTTGATGATTTAAATAAAGTTAAAGACTGGTTACAGCAATGGCACGCGCTAAAATCGGTAAACTCGGTAGAGCTCGAGTCGATGCGTCTGGCTAATCCCGCCGTTATAGCACGTAACCATCGTGTCGAAGAAGCGATTAGCTCTGCGCTTGATGATCACGATTTTGCGCCGTTTCAACGTCTGTGCCGGGTGTTGGCTAATCCCTATGAAATCGATGAAGCCGATCGGGACTTACAGGCTCCCCCGCTGCCTGAACAACGGGTGACACAGACTTTTTGTGGTACCTGAGAAAAATCAGCTTTCGATCAGGTCTTGAAACTGGACACCAGTTGATTCATTTCGTTTGATTTTTCCTGCAGCAAATTCGTTGATTGCTTGGCCAAATTTGCTTTCTCTGCCGTAGATTCCGCAATACTGTAGATATTATCGGCATTACTGCCAATCATTCTTGATGTCGTTTCCTGTTCTTTGGTAGCGATGGCGATTTGCTGGTTAATGGCATTGATACTGGTCATGGCATCGAAGATATCATTCAGTGTTTCACCTGCATTTAGAGAACTTTTGACCGACTCTTCGGTTTGTTCGTGACTACGTAAAATAACATCTACCGCGTTTTTAGTACCTTCCTGTAACACATCTATCATAGCCTGTATTTCGGTAGTCGATTCCTGAGTCCGGCTTGCCAGAGTTCTAACCTCGTCGGCTACCACCGCAAATCCACGCCCTTGCTCGCCGGCCCTCGCGGCCTCGATAGCCGCATTCAAAGCAAGCAGGTTGGTCTGTTCCGCGATACTTTTAATAACGTCTAAAACTCCTCCAATATTATCAGCCTCGTTCATCACCTGATTGATAACTTCGGTTGCCTTTTTCATCTCAGCAGCCAGTCTCTGGATGCTATCAGCGGTTTCCTGGACACATTTACGGCCTTTTTCAGTATTACTGTTTGCTACTTCTGAGACCGACGCGGCTTCATCTGCATGCGACGCAACATTTGCCACAGTGGCAATCATTTCAGTCACAGCAGAAGCTACCTGCTCTGTCTCAGAGGATTGATTTAGTGCTCCCTCCACAGTTTCCTCTATAATCTGGTTAAGAGAAGATGTCTCCGATGATACCTGGGTGGAAGATTGTTTTACCTGGGAAATAATTTCTCGTGTTTTGTCCATAAATAAATTAAAGCCTTTCGACAAATCGGTAACTTCATCATTGCCACTGATTTTAATTTTCTGCGTAAGATCACCACCTTTCTCTGCTATATCTTTCAAATTACTCGCAACATTAACTATGGGATTAACAATTAACTTTATGCTAAGAATATAGACTACGATAGCGACGATTAGGCCTGTGATAATCACGATAAGAATCGAGCTGTAGGCAAAAGATACCGTGCTTTGAATATTATCCATTTCCCCTTCGACCTTGGAGTCACCCGACTCTTCCAGTGCAGCGAGGAAATCCAGAAGCCTTTCCGAAGTCTCAACCAGCTCACTATTGGTTGCCTTAAAAACAGCCAAATTTTTCACGTTGGTTTTTACCAGTTCGACCTGTTGGTCTAGAAATGACTTTAAAGTTTGCAAATCCGCCTTTTTCGCCAGCCCCGACTTAAGGATGGATTGTGAACCGACCAGTACGGCAACCTGTTCTGAGGCAAGATCAAGTCCTTGCTGGATCGCCTTTTTCTGCTTTTCCGGCTCAATACCCAGCCCCAGCTGTCCCATGGCATGGCTTGCCGTCAGCAGTCCAATACGAATTTCCATAATCGCATCGGCAACATCCCACATTGACTGTATGGTGAAAGACGAGAGAGAGGTCAGTGCATTACCATCCATATTCGCTTCCAGTTTATCTTCCATCAACATTAACCTGCGGTCTATGGCATCGAGGTTTATACCAACCTCTCTTTCTAAAGAAACCAGCGCGTGGTAATTTTCCAGCACCTTAACCCTTAAAGAACGAAAACCGTCCAACTTGCTATTTAATTCTTTGATCTGAGCAGGCTGCATTAAACCCGACGACGCCATTCGCCCTAGCGCCTCGCTGGC
>JAOUJX010000081.1 GCA_029882955.1 Gammaproteobacteria bacterium | reverse complement strand
CGGTGCCGGCACCAGCCATTATTCGACCTGCAGGTAGGAATTTGAAATCTTCGAGGATGTTATAAAACTCGGCTTCGAAATGTTCGGCATCGTCTTCATTCACCGCCAGTGCCCGGGCGACTCGCCGCCAGCTATCCTCAATCGTCGTATCGAGCGCCTCGCCATCGGCGTTCTTTAACCGATACTTCATGTCCCATATATGTTCGGCGATTGGCGTGTAGAACTGGTTCATAAGATATTTACCACCGTAATCCGTCATACCGCGGCCAGCGGCTCCATGACAAGGACTAAAGCGCAGTTTCTATCACTTATCACCGGGTTCCGTCAGAGCCGTAAAAACCACACCAGATGTAACATGAAGAATATCATAAAACGGTAAAACCGGACTGTGAGCGGCCTCGGCTTCTCAGTTTAGCCAGGAATGTCTAAAAGGTTTACGCATGGTCGGGCATTGTAATGGCCTGCTGGCCGTCTTCCACCACAGTGGGTTGCTGGTTTGGTGCACCACCCGGTTGTGATCGTGGAATGCATAAGCTCGCTGATCCTGTTGTAAAAATCCCCAGGATTTTGCGCTGGGACTATGAATGAACAGGCTCCAGCATTCGGTATTATCGGGCAGATTAATACGATGGAATATACTGCCGTTGATGCGGTTAAAGCGACCGGCACCGACCCGGCGGCAGATGAGTTTATTTTCCTGTTCGGCATTGGTCATGCGAATTTCCTCGTAGTGACCGCTGAGTACCAGCGAGATAGCCTGTTTCCAGGGGTGGTTATGCAGGCCCCGCCCCGGATCGCTGGCGACAAAGCGATGCAGGTAAACCTGATAACCGAAGGGTAAACGGAATAAGTGATAGCGCTCCAGATAGGGTTTTTGATCGGGGCCGTTGATGATGCGACAGCGGCACAAAGCCGATATTTTGAAAAGCAATTGACTGAATAAAGACATCATTTTACCTCTTCGTGTTTTCGATCATGCTATTATCCATTCCTGGTGGCTCATAGCGTGAGCCTGTGAGGTAAGTGAGTTGGATCGTACCGAACGTTTTCATATTATCGACCAGATGTTGAGTAATCAACGTGTGGTCACGCGGCCCCAGTTCCTGGATGCACTGGAGATTTCACCAGCGACCTTTAAGCGCGACCTGGAATACCTGCGTGATCGGCTGGCCGCACCGATTGTCTGGAATAGCGAGTTAAGAGGCTATCAGTACGATGCGGCTGAAACAGGTGCCGATCAATATCAGCTACCGGGACTCTGGTTTAATACCAGCGAAATACAGGCCCTCTTGAGTATGGATGCGTTACTGGAAAATCTGCAACCCGGCGTATTATCCAGTCATATCAAGCCTCTGCGTAGCCGTATCAGGTTATTACTGGACGAGGGAGACCATAGCGTCGATGAAATCGCCCAGCGAATTCGTATTATTCCCTCAGCGGCCAAAACTTATAAAAACGAAAACTTTCAAGCTATTACCCATGCGCTGCTGATGCGTAAACAATTGCACATCTGCTATTACAGTCGTCATGATGACAGCGAAACCTGTCGCGACATTTCGCCACAAAGGTTGATTTACTATCGAGATAACTGGTACCTCGACAGTTGGTGCCATTTGCGTCAGGGTTTGCGCAGTTTTTCGATCGATGCGATTCGATCGCTGAAAATTCTCGGCGAGGCAGCCAGGGATATTGATCCTGAACAGTTAGCGGTACAGTTGGAAAGTGGTTATGGTATTTTTTCCGGCACTGAGACGAGTGAAGCGGTGTTGCGGTTCAGCCCGCAGATCGCACGATGGGTTTCGCGGGAGCGATGGCATCCCGAGCAAAAAGGGGAGTATGACGAAGCTGGCTATTATATTTTGACCATTCCTTATAGTCAGGACACCGAATTAATCATGGATGTTTTGAAGCACGGCAGCGAGGTCGAAGTACTACAGCCCGCAGGCTTACGCGAAAGCTTAATTGAGCGTATTAGTGCGATGCAACGCCTCTACAGCGAATGATTACCACAGATCGACTTCGATATTATCCAGCAGACGAGTATTACCCAGGCCGGCAGTGACCAGAATCACCAGTTTTCTATCGTCAGCGGTGGCGGGTTGCAAAGTGTCGCTACTGCAGACACAAAAATAATCGGTGTTAAAGCCAGCGCGGTCAAGACTGGTAATCGCCTGTTGTTCTAGTTTTTTGTAGTCTCTTTCACCTTGCTGAATTTGTTGAGCGGAATCCTGTAGAGTCTGATAAATCAGCGTTGCCTGAATTTTTTGTTGCTCGCTAAGGTATTGATTGCGCGAACTGGTCGCGAGCCCGGATGTCTCGCGAGTGGTTTCAGACCCGATAATTTCAACATCCAGATTCAGGTCATCAACCATTTTCTGAATGACACGGTATTGCTGGAAGTCTTTTTTACCAAATACCGAGACATCGGGTTTGACGATATTAAAGAGTTTGAGGACGATCGTTGCGACCCCGGTAAAATGCCCGGGTCGATGTTCGCCCTCGTAATTATCGGTCAGATCGGTGACCGCTATCTGGGTGATATGCTCCAGCCCTTGGGGATAAAGCTCTGACGCGGTTGGCAGATAGACCAGGTCGCAGCCGATTGCTTCAAGATGTTTTATATCCTGATCCAGCGTACGCGGGTAGTGATTGAAATCTTCGTTGGCACCGAACTGCATCGGATTGACAAAGATACTGCATATCGTGCGGTCACAAAGTGACTGACCTTTCTCGATCAGCGATAAATGTCCGGCGTGCAGATTGCCCATGGTTGGAATGAAGGCGATCGATTTATGGTGGTCTTTCCAGTGCTGCGCGTACTGGCGCAGTTCAACAACCGAGTTGGCTTGATCCATTATGAGAAGCTATGCGATTTTTCAGGGAATTGACCGCGTTTCACTTCACTGACATAGCGGCTTATAGCGGCCTGGATGCCTGGCTGCCCCTGCATGAAATTCTTGGAGAACTTCGGTTTTTTCCCGGCGGTTACATTTAATATATCGTGCAATACCAGGATTTGACCATCAACTTCGACGCCTGCGCCGATGCCAATCACCGGGATTTCCAGGTTTGAAGTGATTTCAGCGGCGAGAGATGCCGGCACGCATTCGAGCAGTAGAATGTCAGCACCTGCCGCTTCCAGTTCCTGCGCAGTAGCGATCATCTCTTCGGCAGCGCTTTTGGCTTTGCCCTGGACTCGATAACCCCCGAGTTTATTGACTAATTGTGGTTGCAGACCGAGGTGGGCACAGGTCGCGATGCCAAATGCAGAGAGCATCTCCACGGTTTTTATTTGTGTGCTGCCACCTTCCAGCTTCACTACCTGAGCCTGGGTCGCCTTGAGCAGCTCACTGGCGTTGTCGAGAGCCTGTTGTGGCGAATTGAGTGAGCCGAAGGGCATATCGATCATCAGCATGGCCTTATCCAGTCCGGCCCGCACAGTCGTCGCGTGGTATTTGATGTCGTCCAGGGTAACTGGGATGGTAGTGTCGTGTCCCTGAATCACCATACCCAGTGAATCACCGACCAGTACCACTTCGACACCACATTCTTCTACCAGTTTGGCAAAGCTGTAATCGTAAGCAGTCAGACAGGCGAACTTCTCGCCCTGCTGCTTCATCTTTTTCAGGTGCGTGACGGTAATACTGTCTTCCAGTGGTTTAGGTAAATACATGCTGGTTTCCGCTTAATAAGGATTCTTTGCTCAATCAAACCTGTTCAATCCAGGAAGGATGACTGATTAAAATAATGACGTCCAGAGTGAATTTCGCCGATTTCATCGACTAAAGCCCGATAATCCTCTTCATTGTTAATCAGATCAATCGATTGTGTGTTGACGGTTAATAACGCACTGTCGTTGTAATCGTAGAAAAACCGGGTATAAGACTCCGACAGGCGCAGCAGGAAGTCGTCTTTAATTTGCTGCTCGTACTTGATGCCGCGTTTGATAATTCGTTCGCGTAGTGTATCGACAGGCGCCTGAAGATATATCACCAGATCGGGTTGCGGCGCGTCAATGGTTAAGTGGGTAAATATCTGCAGGTAGAGATGGAGTTCGTCGCTGTCGAGCGTGAGTTCAGCAAATAAGCGATCCTTGTTAATTAAAAAATCGGCAATATGGGCTTTCTGGAACAGGTCGATTTGTCTGAAGGCCTGGACCAGCTGTGTACGTTGCATGAGAAAGAATAACTGTGTCGATAACGCATACTGTCGCTGGTTTTTATAAAACTGGGCGAGAAAGGGATTATCCTCGGCCTTTTCCAGTAACAAATCGTGACCGAATGAGTCGGCCAACTTTTTTACCAGACTGGTCTTACCGACCCCGATAGGTCCTTCGACGACAATGTATCGGTGCTGATTTGGCATGTAGATTCTAAGCAGGCTTCCGGTTATTTAATGGCTGTTTTATATACGGTCTATCTCGATTTGGGGCGCATTATCGATCAGGTATTGTAAACTGCCCAGCCCGGTAATATAAAAGTCGCCGCTAATCTCGTACATCGGTTGCAGGACAAATAGTCGGTTTTGCAATTCTGGGTGGGGGATAGTTAGATGGCTGTCGTCGTAACTGCGCGAGCCGAACAGAATAATGTCGAGATCCAGCGTTCTTGGCGCCCACTTCAGTGCCGGGTCGCGTTGCCGGTAAAAGGCTTCTTCGATGGATTGCAACTCTAGCAGTAATTCCAGCGGTTCGAGGCTGGTTTTGAGTAAAACCATGGCGTTGACGTAATCGCCCTGTGGAATATCGCTCACCGCTTCGCTACAGTATGGCGATGATTGCCTGATTAACTCGGTTTTTGGTAGCTGGCACAGATGATTGATGGCTTCGCTGACGATAACAATCGAGTCGCCTACATTACTACCAATACCGACATATACCTCCTCAACTGGCATGTCGTTTACGCCTGTGGCCGTGTTCGGAGGGTTTTTTCGGTCGATGTGGGGGCCGGGTTTCTGGCGGTTTATGCCTGAGCTGGAACTCGGTCCACCATTCACAGGTCTGCTTCGGTACCAGGCCGACCATTGACTGAATGCACATAAAGTCATAGGCAGCGCGGAAACTGGGGTAACTCATCAGGCGTAGCGGGTATTTACCCTTGGTTCGAAAAAATCTTGGTTGTGATGACCAAATATCTTTCGCCATTTGTGAATAACGACGAGGAATCGATATATGCCTTACCTGACGTGAAATGACATCGCTACCAGCCTGGTTCAGGGCGGGAATGGATTTCATTTTTTCGGTTTGTAGTTTGTTCGCCTGCTGATGAACCACCGGCCAAAGCAGGGCGGCAAAAATAAATGCGGGGGAGACATGCTGCTGGTTATTCAGGCGGGCATCGGTATTCACCAGCGCCTGATCGATGAAGTCGAGCATGGACTCGTCGGGATCATTATTAATCCACTCGTCAAGTGCGGGCAGCAGATAGGCCAGTAGCCCGTAGTGTCTTAGCAGCTCGAATACGCGAGAAGCCTGGCCGGAGTGGAAGAGTTTGACGATTTCGTCGAATAGCCGCGCAGCCGGTATGTTGGCCAGTAGAGATCCACATTCAAAAATAGCTTTAGCCGCCGTTTCTTCGATTTCGAAATCGAGTTTGGCGGCGAATCGTATCGCTCGCAACATGCGCACAGGGTCTTCCTGGTAGCGCGTCGTCGCATCACCAATCATGCGCAGTGTGCGAGACTCGATGTCCTTTAAGCCATGGGTGTAATCGAGGACAGAAAAATCACGGATATCGTAATACAGTGCATTGGCGGTGAAATCCCGGCGAATGGCATCTTCTTCGATTTCACCAAAGGTATTATCGCGTAGAATCCGTCCTTCGGTATTTAGTTCGGTTTTTGGCGATTCGTCGGAGTGACCACGGAAGGTTGCGACTTCGATGATTTCGCGACCAAAGCGGATATGCACCAGCCGGAAACGTCGGCCAATGATGCGACTGTTACGAAAAAGCTCATGCACCTGTTCCGGCGTCGCATCGGTGGCGATATCGAAATCTTTCGGCTGCTTATCAAGTAGCAAATCACGAACCCCTCCACCAACCAGGCAGGCACGGTGTCCTGACTTGTCGAGACGATACAAAACCTTTAAAGCGGCCTCGGATATCGATTTTCTGGATATTTTATGCTGATCTCGGGGGATTATCGCTAATTTGTCTGAACGGTTCTCTCTATTGCTCACTATTTATATTGAATTTCCTGAATTGCGCGAATCATAGCATTACAAAAGAGAAATGGTGCGATTAGTTTGAGACTAAGTGTCTTCCAGCGCTTCCCATCGTTGGTATAAAATCGCCAGTTCGGCTTCAATCTTGTCTAATTTTTGCTGAATTTCGGCAATTATTTGTTCTTCCTGCTGGTAAAAGCCAGGTTCGGCAAAGCGTTCGTGAAAGCCCGCGATTTTTTCTTCCAGCTTTTCTATCTTGGCGGGTAAGGCCTTTAATTCTTTTTGTTGCTTCTGGTCAAGTTTTGAGGATTTTTTCGTCATTACCGGGGGTTTTTCCTTGGTCTCAACTTTTGGTTTAGTATCGGCCTCGGGGCGCTGCCGCAACCAGTCCTCATAACCACCGACGTATTCATTCACGATGCCGGGTGCGTCGAATACCAGCGTACTGGTCACGGTATTATCAATAAACTGACGATCATGGCTCACCAGAATCAGGCTGCCGTCGAATTCGATGAGCATCTCCTCGAGCAGCTCCAGCGTATCCATATCGAGGTCGTTGGTGGGTTCGTCCATTACCAGTAGATTGAATGACCGGGTGAATAATCTTGCCAGTAGCAGGCGATTTCGTTCACCACCCGACAGGGCTTTAACCGGCATGCGAATCTGCTTTTCGTTAAAGAGGAAGTCCTTTAAATAACTGATGACGTGTTTGGAGCGGCCGTTGATCGTGACTTCGTCACTGTTACTGACGAGATTATCTCGGACCGATTTTTCCCGATCCAGTGCTTCGCGATGTTGATCGAAATAGGCGACTTCGATTTTGGTACCGATGGTCACCTTACCCTGTTGTGGTGCGAGCTGACCGAGCAGGAGCTGGATCAGCGTAGACTTGCCGCAACCATTAGGGCCGATGATGCCGATTTTTTCGCCGCGTAAGATCTTGCAGCTAAAATCACTGACGATGGGTTTATCGGGCCAGGCGAAACTGATATCTTCCGCCTCGATGACAATCTTGCCCGAGAGTTCGGTTTTCTGCGCGACGATTTTAGCTTTACCGGTGACATCCCTGCGTTGCAAACGCTCTTCGCGTAATTTTTTCAATGCGCGTACACGACCCTCGTTTCGGGTTCGTCTGGCTTTAATGCCCTGTCGAATCCACACTTCTTCCTGAGCCAGCTTTTTATCGAATAAAGCGTTATGAGTTGATTCGGTATCGAGCAGTGCCTGTTTGGCTTCGCAGTATTTTTCGTAGCTACCGGGCCAGCTGGTTAACTGCCCCCGATCCAGATCGAGAATCCGTGTCGCCAGCGATTGCAGGAAGGAGCGATCGTGGGTGATAAATAGTAAACTGCCGTTGAACTGTCGCAGAAAATCTTCCAGCCAGATGATGGATTCGATATCGAGATGGTTGGTTGGCTCGTCAAGCAGCAATAGGTCGGGTTCGGCGACTAATGCCTGGCCTAGCAATACGCGTCGTTTCATACCACCGGATAGTGTATTGAACTCGGTATCGGCCGGTAAGCCCAGTTTAGAAATCGTGGTCGATATGCGGTGTTCGAGGTTCCAGCCGTTATTAGCCTCTATCTCATCCTGTAGTTGCTGCATACGGTTAAGCGCAGACGGATTGGTGGCCGCTTCGAGTGCCGCATGATGCCATTCGGTAAAAACTTGCGCGAGCTTGCCGATGCCTGCGGCGACACAGTCGTAGACACTGCCCTGTAAATTTTCGGGCACTTCCTGTTTGAGCTCGGCGATACGCAGGTCGCGGGCATAAGCGATCTCACCTTCATCGGCCTTAAACTGACCAGCGATGACTTTCAACAGTGTCGATTTGCCCGCCCCATTGCGACCCACCAGGCAGATACGCTCGCCCGATTCGATGCTAAAGCTGGCTTTGTCGAGCAGCGGGTGATCGCCATAGCTGTGGTAGAGGTTTTTTGCTGTGATCAGGTTCATGGGGTAGCCGGAAATTTAGTGGCGCTATTATACGCAGACTTTGGGGTTTGTTTAGTGGGGATTGTTTTTGGGGTAGCGGTGAGAGGGGTGTGGCTATTTATAGGTCTTGCGGAAATGTTGATGCGGCTCAACTAAAAAACCCTAGCCCGGACAATCAAGAACCTCACCCAGCGCAACCCAGGCCAGCAACACGCATTTTTTACGCGCCGAATGCTGGCGTAGGCTACTCAGAGCTGCGAGGGCATCATCATCCGGCGGGTCACTATTTTTATCTTCGAACCAGTGTTGCACCTGTTGTGTGAGTTGCTGCGCCTGCTGGCGTTCCAGACCGGCTGTGGACTCGGTCATGATTGAGGCGGACGCCAGGCATACCGAACAACCCCGGCCTCTGAATCTGACCGATGTCAGAATTTCATCGTTACAATTAACGCCAACTTCGATTTCATCGCCGCAGCGCGGGTTGCTACCGCGTTTAATCATGGCCATACCATCCAGCTCACCCTTATTGCGCGGGTTATGGAAATGATCGAGTAGAACTTCTTTGTAGACGCTTTGGTTACTCATCGGTTACCTAGTATCTGTTTGGCGTCCAGAATCGCTTTGGCCAGAGCCGCGATATCCTGCTCATTGTTGTAAAAACTGAAACTGGCCCTGGCAGTACTTGATACACCAAGCCTTTGCATTAAAGGCTGACAACAATGATGCCCTGCCCGAATCGCAACGCCGTGTTCGGCGGCTATGTGGGCGACATCGTGTGGATGTATATCGTCGACATTGAAAGATAAAATACCGCTGTGGCTTGTACTCTCTGGCGATCCGTAAAGAGCCAGGCCATCGATTTCGGACAATGTTTGATAGGCCAGGCTCGTCAATTGCTGTACTCGTTGTTCGATAGCCCCCATGCCGATGTCCTGTAAATAGTTAATAGCCGCAGCAAAGCCGACAGCACCGGACAAATTAGGCGATCCGGCCTCGAAGCGGGCGGGTATCTCCGCCCAACTGCTTTGGTCAATATCGACTTCGTCGACCATGCCGCCACCGAGCAACAGGGGGTCGGTTTCGGCCAGGCGCTCCTGTTTTCCATATAAAAAGCCTATCCCGCCGGGCCCACACATTTTATGCGCCGATGCGACGAGGAAGTCGCAGTTCAGAGCCTGTACATCCACTGCCATGTGGCCGACGGCCTGGGCAGCGTCTACCAGTACAGGGATGGATTGTCGGTTGGCCCGCCTGACAATTTGTTCTATCGGGTTGATTGTGCCGAGCACATTCGACACCTGGGTAATCGCGATAAGGCCTGTGTTAGCTCCAAAAATCCCTTCGGCCGTCTCAAAGTCTAGCTGGCCATCTTCATCGAGGGGGATAACGCGTAGCCGGGTGCCCAGTGTCTGGCAAACTCGCTGCCAGGGCAGAAAATTGGCGTGATGTTCCATCTGGCTGACCCAGATATCCTCCCCCGGTTTCAGATGTTGACCCGCCCAGCCGTGAGCGACCAGATTAATCGCCTCGGTAGCCGAGCGGGTAAATACGATCTCATTGGTATTTTCGGCATTGACGAAATTCGCGATGGTTTGTCTCGCCGCCTCGTAGGCTTCGCTGGCTACTTCCGCCAATGCATAGAGGCCGCGGTGAACCGGGCCGTAGTTATGGCTATAACAATGGCTGATCGCGTCGATGACTGCCTGTGGTTTCTGACTGCTGGCGGCCGAGTCGAGATAGTGCAGGGCAGGCTGACTATTCGTCAAAACGGGAAAATCGTTGCGTAATGCCCGCCAGTCCGGTAGCGAGAAGACTGGTTTAGACTGAGCTTGATCCACCAGCGGCCACTTTGGGTGAGGGAGTTTCACGGTGCAGGGTGTCGCGCATACGCACACCACTGGCCTGACGTCTTACCAGTACAATTTCACTGATAACACTCAATGCTATTTCGGCGGGTGTTCGTGCCCCGATATCCAGACCGCAGGGTGCCATCACTCGCTTGATATCCTCGGCCGAAAATTGCTTATCGCGCAGGTAATCCATCACCAGGCGGGAACGTTTTCGACTGGCAATTAATGCAATGTACTCGGCCTCAGAGGCAAGCGCGCGTGACATGGATTGATGATCGCCCTTGTGTTGCGTGGCGACAACCACATAATCGCCAGGTTGGGGATTTAACTCGTTGTAATCTATATCGTCGGTGATGAGCCGGGTAGCATCGGGGAATTTGTCAGGTTCGGCCATGGCATCGTTGACGATGACGCTAAAGCCCATCATATCGGCAAGGTGACAGATATGTTCGGCGACTTCGCCATGCCCCATAATCCATACCGATGGTTTCGGGATCGTTGGTTCTATATACACTCGCATATGGCCTCCGCAGGGCATACCGACGCCTAAAATTTCGTCGTCGAGATCGATTTCGATAATACTGGTTTCACCGCTCTCGATGCTTTGTTGAGCCGCGTGGCAGGCTGTCGATTCGGCACAGCCGCCGCCTACCCAGCCGGTGATTATCTGTCCATCGGCATTGATCAGGGCTTTGGAACCTGTTTTTGCCGAGGTCGAGCCGACCACGTCGATGACAGTGGCTACAGCGTAGGGGACATTCTGCTGGCGGATGGCGAGGAGGTGATCCAGGAATTCTTTAGCCATAATTTGCTACCTGTTGGGCTTTGCAGTAGTTCTCATATTCCTCTGGTGTATCCAGATCAATGACTACAGCAGGGTTCGACATTGGCACCATTTGTACCAGCTCCGGATTGTTTTCGATGAATTTCCGGCAACCGAGGTTACGCGTTCCGGCGAGGATATCGGCCCGGGTTTGAGCGCTGATGATAATCGGGTTTCCACGTTCCCCCTGGTAAGTCGGGACAACGATTTCGACGTCCTCACGTTTGCGATAAGCGTCGATAAGATAGTTAATATCGGCTACGGTCAGCGAGGGTTGGTCACCCAGAGCGATGATAATACCATCGTATTTCGATTCGAGAGCGGCCAGACCGCAATGGACCGAACTCATTTGGCCCGAGAGATGTTCTCGGTTGTATACCGAACTCAGGGGCAGGCCGTCTATCAGGGCCTGTGTTTTTTCCCGTTCATGTCCGAGTACCACTACTATTTCGTCGATCGCTGCGGTAAGAAATATACCCAGGCTACGTACCAGCAGGGGTATGCCGTCAATCGGTAAATGTAATTTATTCTGTTCCCCCATGCGCTCGGAGGAGCCGGCGGCGAGGACAACCGCAGCTATCAATGATTTCGATTTAGCCACCGCAGCAACTCCCGCTACTAACAGCGCCAACTTTTTCCGATGGACGAGATATAGTTTTTCCTTCGGTATTACCACGGCGAACCCGGACCAGTTCGGCGAGTACCGAGAGTGCGATTTCAGCCGGAGTGATCGCACCGATTTCAATGCCAGCCGGGCTATGGATCCGGTCTAGCTGCTCGGGCTCGATGCCTGATTTTTCCAGGCTGGCTTTCAGTCCGGCTATCTTTTTGGCGCTGGCTATCATTGCGATATGTGAGGCCGAACTCGCTAACGCGGCTTTTAATGCCACGCGATCGTCTTTTCCCTGGGTCGCGATGACGATGTAATCGCTGTTTATTTGAGAGAAATCGGATGGTGTCGCCGTTACCGAAAAATCAAGTTGTCCGGCCAGAGTTGAAAGCTTGTGGGCTGCTGGCGAATTACCCAGAATGTTCAAAGTAGGTTGTCGGATCATTGGTTCGATGAAGATTACCAAGGTGCCTCCGCTTAAACAACCCGAAGCAAAATCAACCACGCCTTCGAGTGCCTGCCATTCGCCTTTGGGGCCAACGCGTATAACACTGGGCTCACCCGTCTCCAGCGAAGTGCCTGCAGCTTCGATCACAGCGGGTTGCGCACAACCCCCGCCTATCCAGCCTTCAACGATGGCCTCGGCGCTCACCAACGCCTTGTCTCCGGGCTTGCCGGAAGTGGGTGATATGGCCTGGATCACGGTAGCCAACGCCAATGGTTTGCCTTCACGTTGTAAACTGGAAAAACAACTTTCCAGTGACGGTGTGTTCAATTCCTCAATTAATTTGTTCATCTCTGTTCTATCTCCCTGTCAGGTGACTCTCTAAAGCCGCGAGACTTTCCAGGTTATGTGCCGGCGCAAATACGTCGATGAGGGGCAGTGCCGCCTGCATGCAGCGGGTGCTCGGGGTGTATTGCGCCAGACCGAGTAACGGATTTAGCCAAATCAGGCTTCGTGCGCGACGCTTGATGCGTTGCAGTTCGGTCACCAGCGCCTGTGGTTCACCAGTATCGTAACCGTCACTGACGATGATGACGATGCTCCGCGAGCCGAGTAAATTGCGTGCGTAGCTACGATTGAAGCTCTGTAAGGACTTGTCGATGCGGGTACCGCCATCCCAGCCGGCTGAAATCAAAGCCATCTTTTCG
>JAOUJX010000080.1 GCA_029882955.1 Gammaproteobacteria bacterium | reverse complement strand
GAATCGCGGATATGTCAGCTCCATAGCCAGGCCCTGATACGTGTTAAAACCAAAATGTCGGACTGGAATCTTCGATCATGATGCAACTCCTGAGACAGATTTATTCTAATAGTTTCATAAAGTTGGACTATGCTCTAATAAGTAGGAAAAGAGTTTGGCTATACGACCAGAAATTGTTACTTAACTCTTTAGATAAGCTGCCGATAAAGATCGGGAGTCTGTACGAAGTTAATCAAATTAAATGCAATCAAGCGGAGGTTTAGTTGCGTGGATAAAGATATGAAAATCCTGATTGTGGATGACTTTTCGACCATGAGGCGAATTGTAAAGAACCTGCTACGTGATCTGGGATTTAATAACACTGCCGAGGCAGATGACGGTCAGACAGCCTTACCTATGTTGAAGTCTGGAAAATTCGACCTCCTCGTAACCGACTGGAATATGCCCGGTATGGATGGACTCACACTATTAAGAGAAGTAAGAGCAGATGCAAGCTTATGCAAACTGCCTGTTCTCATGGTAACAGCCGAGGCTAAACGGGAGCAGATAGTTGTTGCTGCCGAGGCCGGTGTGAATGGTTATGTTGTGAAGCCATTTACGGCAATTACTCTGAAAGAAAAAATCAATAAAATATTCGAGCGGCTTGAAGGATGAGTGAAGATAAGCCAGAGAACTCTCAGGGGATTAGTTATCTTACCGATGAATATCTCAGTCGGATGGATACACTTAATGAGGCTCTCAAATCGGGTGATGAAGGTAAAATTCATGGATTGATAGGTGAGTTGACTACTTTGAGAGAGTCGGCTTTATACCTGGAGCTAGGGAAAATCACGCGTGAAATTCACGAGTCAATTAATGCCTTCGGTAATGATCAAAAAGTCGCGAAGCTAGCGATTGAATCAATACCCGACGCAAAGGAAAGATTAAATTACATTGTCACAAAAACCGACCAGGCGGCCCACAAAACAATGGAAGTCGCCGAGGCGACTATGGTTTTGTCGGATGGGTTTTCAGATAGAGCCAGGTCATTGCGTAAGCGTTGGGAGAAATTTCGCAATCGTGAACTGTCAAAAGAAGATTTTATCAACTTGAACGATGAGATCGACCAGTTTTTCAATTCAGTCGATGATGATTCCCGGGAAATTAACAGGAAAATGAACGACATCATGCTGGCTCAGGATTATCAGGATATTACTGGTCAGATGATTAAACAGGTTGTCACAATGGTGCAGGAGGTAGAGGAAAAACTGGTTCGACTAGTAACGATTTCAGGTGCCTGGTGTTCTGTTTCTGACGCAAAAATCGATGGAGAAGTCGCAGAAGGGCCTCAATTACCAACCGCAGATAAAGATAAGGTCGCGACATCTCAGGGAGATGTTGACGACATTCTTGCCAGTCTGGGTTTTTAGATCTTATAGGTTAAACCATGGCTATCGATTTAAATGACGAAATTTTACAGGATTTCCTGGTTGAAGCCGGAGAAATTCTAGAACAGCTCAATGAGCAGTTAGTCGATCTTGAGCAATCGCCGGATGATAATGACTTACTCAATTCGATATTTCGTGGTTTTCACACGATTAAAGGTGGTGGTAGTTTTCTTGCTTTAACTAATCTGGTTGAGGTTTGTCATCAATCCGAAGATGTTTTCAACCTGTTGCGCAATCAGGAACTCTCGTTAAATGCGACGATCATGGATGTTTTCCTGCGGGTACTCGATGAATTGAATAGTATGTTCGAAGAAATTCGTTCGGGTATCGATCCCAGTGCAGCAGATGCAGCCCTGTTACAGCAGCTTCTCGAAATGCAAAATGGTGAAGCCGAACCCGTTGTGCAGGTAAATGTCGAAGCTGATGTTGTTAAGGTACCAGAAGTAAAATCAGAACCAGAAGCTGCCGATGCGGCTGCCGACGAGGTAATTTCGAATGCTGATACTGCCGGTGAGTTTGTAGCAGGCGGCGAGGAAATTACCGACGAAGAATTCGATGAATTACTGGATGCATTACAGGGCAAGACTGCCTCTGCCGGGAAGGAAGGTCAGAATCAGGCTTTGGATCAGGCCGACGAAGCCGAGGAAATCGATGATGGCGACATTGGCGATGATGAATTCGAGGCTTTGCTCGACAGTTTGCACGGTACTGGTGCGGGACCTCAGTCCTCGGGAACACCTAAAGCAGCGGGCAAAAAGGAAGAGTCAAAAGCAGAAGTCGTGAAAGAAGCCGCTAAGACGGATGAGATTACCGACGATGAGTTCGAAGATTTGCTCGACAATATGCACGGCAAAGGTAAAGCGCCGCAAAATGCAGGAATGAGCGGACCAGCCGCCGCCAAAAATGAAACGGAAAAACCAAAAGCGGTACCACCCAAAGCTGAGCCTGCACCCGCGATTGCGCCGGTTGCTGCAGCGGCCAGGGCTGCTCCATCGCAAAAAACCAGCCCGGGTGAAACCACTGTTCGTGTCGATACCTCAAGGTTAGATGACATTATGAACCTGGTCGGCGAGCTGGTTCTGGCGCGCAATCGTTTAAACACTTTAAAGGAATCGTTCGAAGATGAACGTGTCCACAAAGCGATATCGAATCTTGATGTCGTTACGGGTGATTTGCAGACCGCAGTGATGAAGACCCGCATGCAACCCGTGAAGAAAGTATTTGGTCGTTTCCCAAGAGTGGTTCGAGATCTGGCTCGTAGTCTACAAAAAGAAGTTTCGCTGCAAATGGTCGGTGAAGAAACGGATCTGGATAAGAATCTTGTCGAGGCTCTGGCCGAACCGCTAGTGCATCTGGTGCGTAATTCCGTCGATCACGGCGTAGAAACGCCCGATGTGAGAGAAGCTGCCGGTAAACCTCGTGAAGGCACTGTGATTCTCGCAGCACAGCAGGAAGGTGACCATATACTACTGTCCATCACCGACGATGGTGCTGGCATGGATCCAGAAATTCTACGCAATAAAGTGATCGAAAAAGGTTTGATGGATGCCGATAGTGCTTCGCGCCTGGATGACAAAGGCTGCTTTGATTTAATTTTTATGCCGGGGCTAACCACCAAGCAGAAAATCACCGATGTATCCGGTCGTGGCGTTGGTATGGACGTGGTTAAGACCAAAATTTCTCAGTTAAATGGCACCATTGATATCGACTCAGAGCTAGGCAAAGGAACCGTACTAAAAATTAAAGTACCGCTTACTTTGGCTATTTTACCGACTTTGATGGTGCAGCTCGGTAGTCGAAAGTTTGCTTTACCGCTTTCAAATGTCAGTGAAATCTTCGAGCTCAGTTCAAAGAAAACCAGGGTGGTTGATGGTAAGGAAGTTGTCATGAACAGAGGTAAAGCACCACCGGTATTCCACCTGCGTAAGTGGCTGCTAAATGGCAGCGCTGATCTGGAACCGACGGGTGAAAGTCCACAGGTGATTATGGTTCAGGTGGCCAATAGTTTTGTTGGACTGGTGGTCGACCAGGTAATAGGTCAGGAGGAAGTCGTCATAAAGCCGCTAGGTGCATTGTTGCATGGCCTGCCGGGTATGGCGGGCTCAACGATCACGGGGGATGGTAATATTGCTATTATTCTGGATGTTCAGGGTTTATTGAAGCATTATGCCTGATCTACGCATGATCTAAGCGGTGGTGAGTAGACTCGATCATGAAAACCTGGGCCGTCGTCAATCAAAAAGGTGGGGTTGGTAAGACCACCACAGCGATAACAATTGCTGGTCATCTCGGTAAAACCGATAAGCGACTGCTACTGGTTGATCTCGACCCGCATGGATCGTTAACCAGTTATCTGGGATATGATCCAGACGATATCGACACCGGCATTTACTCGCTATTTTCTGAGCCAACAGAAAATGAGCTTGATATCGCCAAAATGCTTTTACCCACACCGATAAAAAATACCTATCTATTTGCGGCCTCGTCGGCGTTAGCAACGCTAGATCGTCAAATGGGTACTGGTTTGGGCAAGGGTTTGATAGTGAGTAAGGCGATTCAGAGTGTCGCCAGCCGATTCAGTTATGGAATTATCGATTGTCCACCAATGCTGGGTATTTTGATGATTAATGCTCTGGCGGCCTGCGATCAGTTATTGATTCCAGCGCAGACCGATTATCTTTCTCTCAAAGGCCTGGATCGCATGGTGCACACATTGGAGATGGTTGAAAAGTCGCTACATAAAAAAACCCCTTATATGGTTATTCCGACAATGTTCGATAAACGCACCAAAGCTTCGGTAGATGCTTTACAGCAGATGAAAAACAGGTATCGGTTCAACGTCTGGGGTTCCGTAATCCCGATAGACACCAAATTCCGGGATGCCAGTAAAGCTGGTGTTCCGCTTTCAGATCTCGCACCAGGTTCTCGAGGTAGTGTGGCTTACCAGAATCTGCTTAATTTCTTACTCGGTATTAACGAACGTAATGACAATGCAAAGCAAGATACCCCGCAGCTTGCTTAAATCAGATAATGCGCTCGGCAACTATCTGGATGAAATGCTACATCAGGCTACGCGGAGCGTAGAAGTAAATGAGCAAGCTGCGCCGCAGGTAATCGACCGGGTCTTGTTACCAGAGCTTCTTGTCGTCGAACCGCTGGTTGAAGAAGAAACTAGCGAGATTGAGGTTGAAGTCACTAGCGACATAAGCGTCGAGGATGCTGTCGAAGTTTCGAAGGAAAGCTGTTTTTCCCTATCGAAGGAAATGTTCCCTCTGCAGTGCCTGATGTTTAAAGTGAGTAATAATTTGTTGTCGATTCCGCTGATAGAGTTAACCGGTATTGTTGAATGGACCGATAATATGACTCGACTACCGCAGGAGCCTGAGTCGGTGCTGGGAATATTGAATTATCGAGATCATAACGTGCGAGTGATTGATAGCGCTGGCATATTACAAATTAAAGTGAAAGAGCCGGTAACCGCCAATCATATACTGGTCCTCGGCGAGGCGGGCTGGGGTATTACCTGTGATCAGCTGGAACAGGTGGTTACACTTGAGTACGATGATATCAAATGGCACCAGAATTCCAGCAATAAGAAGGTGTTTGGAACTATACGTCAGTCTCTGGCGAGTTTGCTAAATCCACAGGGGATCGTAAAAGTTTTACAAACTGGACTATAAATAAAATAGTAGCGCCAGAATTGAAATTCAGATTTTAACAATTGGACGAAGATTTATTGAAAAGGTCTAAATATTTAACCTTTGCTGCCGATTACATCAATATTAAATGAATATGTACGGAGTACAAAATGGCTGAAAAGCTCGCGACCGAATCCTACGAACAAATGCAATGCGTCACATTTACGCTGGAAGATGAAACCTACGGCATCGACGTCATGCTGGTACAGGAGGTGTTGCGCGAAATCGAAGTGGCACCTGTTCCCGGTGCACCACATTACGTAACGGGTATCATCAATTTGCGCGGAAATGTAGTCAGTGTCATAGATGCGCGCAACCGATTCGGACTGCCGGTAAAGGAAAGCTCTGACCTAACTCGTATCATCGTGATTGAAGTTCATCAGCATATCATTGGTATTCTGGTCGATAGCGTTGCCGAGGTTGTTGACATTAAACGATCCGAGATTGAAACCGCACCCAATGTCGGTACGGATGAAACTTCTAAATATATTGACGGTGTCGTTAGTCAGGACGATAAGTTACTAATACTGGTCGACCTTAATAGACTTCTCAGTGTCGAAGAGTGGCAGGAAGTCGACGGATTTTAATACAGGTGATCGAAAATGGACGAAGATTTAATTAAATCGGTTCAAAAAACTCCTATAGTGAGGGATGCCCTGAAAAAAAACGAGCAGGAGCCTCCAGCTAAAACGAAACTGAAAAAAAAGCCGAAAACGAAGAAGGATCCAAAGCGAATTATTGATACGTATGTCTGAACGGGCGACCGATACTATTAAAAACCAGCGAGTTCTAATCCTTCGAGGTAAGTATTCAATTGTATCGGATCTTTTATATAAAAAAGCTTTTGCCTGGCGAAGGCGATGGAAAAATCTGCTTTCTCTTGTTTTAATTGTCGAAGAGCTTTTTTTAACTGTCCGCTCTTATTTAAATAGGCTAGCGCGACGATTTTATGCGCAGTTGCCCAGTATTGACAATTGGGGATCGCGCTGGCTCTATCTGACCAGGCAAGTGCTTCTTCGTAATTCCCCTGAAATATGAGCGCGAGCGCACCGTAACTAAAAAATGCCCACCGTTGTGGATCGTTAGGGCTAAGTGATATGGCTCTGGTAAACTGCACTATGGCATCATCATAATTACCTTCGTAAGCCAACGAATCGCCGAGCCCACAATGGGCTGCCGCAAAAGTCGGGTTAAGCGATATTGCGATTTCGTTTTCGGTGATCGCCTCAGCATATTCGCAACGAGCGAGTAGAGTCCGAGCTTTTAAAGCGTGGAATGTTGCGTTCTGGTTATCAAGTAATAAAGCGTTGTTAGAAGCCTCAAACGCACTATCAAGCAATGCCTGGGTCGGTTCGGTATCCCAGTAAACCATACCGATTATTACAGCATAAGCCCACCAGGCATGCGCTTCGCCAAATCGAGAGTCGAGTTCTATCGATTGACTGAGTAAGCGTTGAGCTTCGAGATTGTCGTCCCCGGTGAATCGGAAGAAATGATAAACACCCAGATGATAACAATCCCAGGCTTTTAAATTAGCAGGGCGAGTGTTGATAACGCGGTTTCTTTCGGCGATTCCAATCTCGGGTTCGACACGGGCGACGATTTTTTCTGTAATTTCGTCCTGAAGGGAAAATATATCCGATATTTCCCGGTCAAAATGTTCCCCCCAGGTATTGTGTCCACTATGTGCATCGATTAATTGTGCGGTGATGCGTACGCGATCACTTGCCCGTTGAACACTGCCTTCGAGGACATAATCAACCTCGAGTGCCCTGCCGACATCTTGAATATTGACGGACTTACCCTTGTACCCAAAAGACGTATTGCGAGCGGTAACTTTCAGCCAGCGATGCCTGGAAAGATGGGTGATGATGTCGGTGGTAATGCCATCAGCTAGATACTCCTGATCCGGCTGAGCCGCCATATTGTGAAAGGGTAACACCGCCACAGCAGGATTTTCCAGCTGTCCAGATTCGATTGCTACGGATTCATCATTACTATCTACCAGAATCGAATTCGTGATATTTTTCGGATCATTGTTTTCTGGGTCTGGCCTGATATCGGCGACGAAGCGAAATCCTTTTTTATGGATGGTAAGAATAATACGCTGCGATTTACCGTCGTCTCCGAGGATTTGTCGGGCTGATTTTATACGGCTGCTTACCGCTGCGTCGGAAACTATTCGACCGTGCCAGATTTTCTCGTTAATTTCTTCCTTGGTGACAACGCGATCATTGTTTTCGATCAGGAGAGCTAATAACTCGATGACCTGAGGTTCTGCCGCCAGGTGTTTGCCATATTGGCGTAACTCAAAAAGCTCAGTATCGAGAACAAAGTCGTTGAAGAAATAGCGCATAAAGTCGTATTAGTCCCTTATTACGCAAATATTATACAAATCTACAGACATTCTCCAGATAAATACCATGACATCTGCAAGCATTCCCTGTTTCTATTTTCTACTATGAACAGCGTGTCAATCGTGACTCGTTAACTTAATCACAGGGGAAAGTAACATGTCTAACGAACAGAAATATTTGATCAACTGTCAGGAAGGTGCAAGCAATATAGAGCGGGCTACTATTTCATTTATTCTTGCGGTCACGTCATCGAAGACGAGCGAAACTGCGGTTTTTATTACTTCGGATGCGGTCAATCTCTGCTTAATAGACGGAGCTGATGGCCTGGTCGCGGAAGGCTACGAACCGATAGCTAATCTAATTCGAGACTTCGTCACTAACGGCGGTAAAATCTGGATATGCCCAGCCTGTATAAAAGCCAAAAATATCCCTGCTGAGAACTTAATTGAAGGGGCAGAAGTCGCTGGTGCGCCACGCACAATGGCATTTTTAGCCAGTGGGGCAAAAGTATTGGTTTAGTAGGTGCCTGGAGTATGAGCTGTATCGATACAAACCGAGTTAAACTCAATACAGCTCGATTTCAATTTGATAATTTATCTGTGTCACAGGATATCGGTATGTACGAGGAATTAGCTGAATGCAGCAATTTAGCCCTATTTTTGAAACCTCTGGGAGAAGATCTGGATCAGTACCTGCGCTTCGATCACTCTGACGCAACCCAAAATTTGGGGAACTGGAGCGATGCATTGAACCAGACTTTGCCCGATCAAGGTATTGGTATAGAAAAGGTTTTAGAGGAGATGGGGCGGGAGTTGATTCCTAACGGATCACAGATACCGAATCCAGGTTGCTCTGCTTTTATCACCACGGGTGCGACTACCATTGGCGCGTTGGCAACACTGGCCGGTTCGATTGCTTCGCCCCAGCGATTTGGAATCACTGCATTTAATTTTCTCGAAGAATTGTCGTTGCAGTGGTTGGTGGAATTACTCGACATGCCGATAGACATGAAGGGCATTTATAGTAGCGGAGGTTCGGTCGCAAATTTGTTGGCAATTGGTGCTGCCAGGCAGAGTGCCTTCGAATCTATAGGGGTTGATACAGCTGCCGAAGGCATTCCTAAACCAGGCTGTATCTATGCGACTGAGGCCAGTCATCACACCATACACAGGGCTGCGGCGGTACTAGGGCTGGGTCGAAATAGTGTAGTCACAATCGCAGCAGACGAAATGGGTCGTATGTGCCCCATGGCATTGCGTGATCAATTATCACTCGATAGCAAAACCGAAACGACACCGATTGCTATCGTGGCTAATGCCGGTGTTACCAGTACAGGCGCGATAGACCCTTTGCGGGAAATTGGCGAAATTGCCAAAGAATATTCGATCTGGTTTCATGTGGATGGAGCCTATGGATTACCGGGTATTCTTGACCCCGAGATTGCTCCGCTTTTTGACGGCCTGGTTCTGGCCGACTCGGTAATAGTCGATCCGCATAAGTGGCTAGGCGCACCTGTGGGCATCAGCGCAACCTTTGTACGTGATCGAAACATCCTCAATCGTGCATTCAAACAGGGTGCGTCGGATTATCTGGAAGGCTCATTCGATGACCACAATATCGAGCATTCAATGGATAGTCAGGGCATACCCTATAGCGATTTTGGTGTTGAACTGTCGGCACCACCTCGCGGGGTAGTGGTTTGGGCGTTGATTCGAGAAATAGGCAAAGAAGGACTACGTCGAAGGGTTTGTCGCCATAATGCTATGGCCCAACTTCTTGCCGAGCGAGCATATGCGCATGACTCTCTTGAAGTCGTACAAGCACCGACGCTTTCGATTTGTTGTTTTAGATATATTACTGATGAATTTTCAGACCTGAACGAATTGAATCGAAAAATTCATCGAAAAGTGGTTCAACGTGGTAAGAGTATTCCGAGTACCGCGATGGTGAACGGGATATTTACGATCAGACCCTGTTTTATCGGAGCGCGTGCTAGCTGGCAACAGGTTGACGAATTGTTAGAAGAAGTAATCGAAGTGGGCGATCAGTTGGTTGCCAGCCAATAACAGCATTAATAAAAAATTTAAGGAGAGAGGAGAGAGGAATGAGTAATCGATACGAAAATATACTTGATACCGTGGGTAACACTCCGATTGTACGGATCAATAATCTAGGGCCTCGGCAGGTCAATATATACGCCAAGGTAGAATCGTTTAATCCAATGGGCTCGGTTAAGGATCGCCTGGCGCTTGGTGTGATCGAAGACGCTGAGCAATCGGGTGAATTAAAACCAGGACAAACCATCGTCGAGGCTACCAGTGGTAATACCGGAATCGGGCTGGCCATGGTCTGTGCCCAGAAAGGCTATCCACTGGTTATCGTCATGGCTGAGAACTTCAGTATAGAACGGCGCCGTTTAATGCGATTCCTCGGTGCCAAAGTTATTTTAACCCCTGCTTCAGAAATGGGCTCCGGCATGGTAGCCAAAGCTCGTGAGCTGGCAGAAAAACATGGTTGGTGGCAATCGCTACAGTTTCAGAACCAGGCTAATGCGGACATTCATGCGAAAACGACCGCTGTCGAAATCCTCAAAGATTTTGACGATATTAAGCTGGATTACTGGGTCAGTGGCTTCGGTACGGGTGGTACTTTGAATGGTGTTTCGCGGGTACTCAAAGCGGAGAGTCCAGAAACAAAAATTATGGTCTGTGAGCCCGACAATTCACAAACGCTGGGTAGCGGTATTGCGCAGGCGCGTAATACGGATGGGTCGCATAGTCAGACACACCCTACCTTCAGGCCACATTTAATGCAGGGCTGGTCGCCTGACTTTATTCCGAAACTGGCAGAGGACACTTCTCGTGCCGAAAATATCGATGGATTTCTACCCATCAATGGCGCTTTTGCGATGCAGTGTTCGAAGGATCTGGCGCAGAAAGAGGGTATATTTGTCGGGATCAGTTCGGGTGCCACCTTTGCCGGGGCATTGGCAATTGCAGAAAATGCTGCACCGGGTACCAACCTACTTTGTATGCTACCTGATACAGGTGAGCGCTATCTTTCAACGGCCCTATTTGACGACATCTCCGCCGATATGAATGCTGCCGAGATGGGTATTTCCTGCTCAACACAGGGCTATCGATTTGATGCATCAGAGCCAGCCGAAGACGATCCAAAAGAAGCGGTTTCTGTAGAGGCAGAAGAAGTGGCTCTTGATCCCGCAGCGGTGGAAGAAATTGATTCTGTTCTAAAGAATAATCCAGATCAGGTCGTTATGTTTTCGCTCGAATGGTGCGAATTTTGCTGGTCGGTGCGCAAAATGATGACGCAATGCGAGATCCCATTTATCACTATCGACCTCGATTCGGTGGCTTATCAGGAAAATGATCGTGGCGGTAAAATTCTCGAAGTGCTGAAGCAAAAGAACGACTGGGAGACCATTCCACAGATCTATATTGGTAGCCAGTTTATGGGTGGTGCGACCGATTTTTTTGATGTTGGCAAAGCAGGTGATCTGGAGTCATTATTGGAGGCGCGTGGCATTCCTTTTAACGAAACTATTAAGCGTGATCCGTATAGTTTCCTGCCTGACTGGTTACACCCTCGGTAATTGGGATAATCACCTCTAAAACAAAATAAGGGAGGTATTGGGTGGAGCGCAAATCATGTGGATGTGATTATGCAACAACTGGCTATACTACCAGTGATGAAGCACGCCAGATGGCTAAGCTACTGGATCTACAACCAGATAGCAGCCTGTTGGACGTCGGCGCAGGATCCGGTTGACCCGGTCTATACTTCGCGAAGAAAATGGGTTGTGAAACAGTACTCATTGACCTTCCGTTTAACGCATTGCAGGCCGCAAGCGAAGGGCTGTGCGTGATCAGATTTCGGATCATTGCCGGGTGTCGGTAGCCGATGGTTCTCATTTACCATTTCGCGATGACGGGAGAATGATCTTCATAGTCATCTGGATCATGCCCGGCCTTTCGCGTAGCGATCACAAGCGCGCTTTGGAAGCGGCCCCAGTTTCGCTGACTCAGATACCGATTATCCTGCCTTGCTTGAACAAACAAACTGGACAGTAACCGATTGTCTGGATGTCAGTGAGAGCAATGGATCTACAACTGGCGCTCTGTTTGTCTCGCTGGTTCAAATCCCTCGTGAAGCGTTCCGGTATACTACTTGAGAGCCAAAATTTATTAACGCTTCGGAGATTTCTGATATAGCATTTTGTGGAGATTGCGGAACAACGATAATGATCCAATACTACCAGGAAATTAGCGACTCTTATGTTGTTCTCTCCGCGACACTGGATGACCCCAACGAATTTCCTCCACAAAGACATTCTGGTGTCGAAAGCCAGTTGAAGTGGCTTACGTTGGATGATGACCTTCCTCGTACCGAGTATGTGGATGACTTTATCGCGAGGTGGAAATCTGGGGAGGATGCTGGGCATCTCCAGAAATCTGTTTAAAAAGCACTAAAGCTAGCCGGGTATCGCTACAAGTCATCCATAAAATCTTTATGCTTACCGGACAGTCGATAAGCAAAGCTCAGTACTTCTGCTATCACCAGATACAGGGCCTCCGGAATATGATCCCCCAGATCGAGTTGTTCAAGCAGTAGGCTCAATTCTGCATCTTTGTGTACCGGTATATTTTCCTGCTCGGCTATCTGCATAATTTCGTTAGCGATCTCATGGTGTCCACGTGCAGTCACCACGGGCGCCTGCTTGCCGTCGTACTCAAGCGCAATAGCAAATCGAGGAGAAGAGTTTATCTGATCAGAAGAGGCCATGGCTTATACCTTAATATCGAGCAGCGATTCAGAGCTCGGTAAAATTTGCTGGGTCGGCGCCACAGGAGGTTTCCCGGGAAAGCTATTAAACTGTCCGAGATTAAAGCCTGCACGGTTAATCTGCTGTTCGAAATCGGGCAGATTTTGATCGATTTTATCCTGGGTGGCAGGTAGCACGGACCAGAAACTCGCAGAGAGCGTATTTTCTTCGAGCATCAGGTGGGTTGATATCATGCCGAGTAAGCCAAATTCAAAATCGAGATAGATATCCCAGCTCTGCTTCTCTGGGTCGGTGTCGCGGCTATGCTGTCGAAT
>JAOUJX010000079.1 GCA_029882955.1 Gammaproteobacteria bacterium | reverse complement strand
ATTTCATAATAACTTGAACCGGCATTAACCATGCCAGAATAAGGCAGGTCTCCTACCGCTGCGTCTACAATGACTGGCGTTGCCGTGGTTCCTTCATCAGCTAGCACCGGCCCAGCACTACTCCAGATAAATACCGCACTCACGTTGTTGCTCTCATTTGCTTCATTGATCACGCCATTGTGATCGACCGTCAAATAAAGCGCAGCACTCGTCCCCGTTATTGGGATGAGTATAGAGCCAGTGTATGTCGCTCCGCTCGCGATATTAACAGCCGTTAAAGGTGATGTAGCATCAGCTGCATCTCCAACTACTGGTGTTGTAACAGGGTTAATAAAACCACCAAGAACCAGATCTGCATTGATTAAGTCAGCAGGGCCATTATTAGTCATTGTATAACTGATCTGCAGAAATCCAGGAATAGGAGAAGTAGCACTATCAATCGCAATCGAGAGATCAGGTAACCCTCCAACCACAGGCTCAGATACGGTTACCGTATAGTTAGCCTCACTTCCACCAATGGTAAAGTAGAGCTTGGTACCCAGGGCCGTTACTGTACATGACTCATTCGTAGTCCCGGCATTATTACTAATGCAGTCAGGCGTTCCACTTAGGTAGGTTCCGGCATCATTGTTATATTCCACCAGAAGCACATCAGCAGAAAGACCGGTAACATCAATAACGTATTCAGTCCCTGCAACGACATCAACCTGATATACATTTATGCCGCCATGTAGGTCTGAAACATGGTTCACTTGAGAATCGCCTAGAGTAAGTCCCTTTGGTCTCTGATTTGAGCCCGCATTAGGTTCACGAACGGCACTAAATGAACCCGTGTAGTTGGTGCTGCCCAGTCCGCATGCATTAGAGAAGAGATCTCCAAACTCGCAAAGGCTCACGTCGTAACTACCGACTACCAACTCACCCTCAGCACCATAAGAACTGACCGCAATGCTGCCAGGGGCATAAGTACCGTTATCACCCATTTCCATTTGTGTATCCATGAAGATAGCATTGGCGCTGCCACTGGCAAACGTTAATGTGCTTGCAGTATCACCAACATAGGTTAACAAGTGTGTTTGTCCCCATGTACTGCTTGCGGTATCAAAGTTTTTAACCAAAGTAATAGCTGTTAAAGCAGCAGGCGATATCGTTTGATCAAGTTGAACGTATACGAAGGGATCAAAACCTCCTGGCACAGTTCCGTTGGCTGTTTCGGTATAAACAGTGTCACCGGTACCATTAACATTAATGGAGAAGGTGTCATTTACCGAGGGAGCCAGCTCTACAGTCAATTCTGCCGTACCCGAAACAACACCACTGGTTGCCGTAATCGTGGCTATCCCTGCTGCAACACCGGTTGAAAGACCAGAGGCATCCACCGTAGCAATCAAAACATTGCTAGATGTCCAGTTTACGCTGGTACTAATATCTGCTGAACTGCCGTTGTCATAGTTACCCATCGCAACAAAGGTCTGAGTTAAACCTTCAACTACAGTTGCGGTA
Source organism: Gammaproteobacteria bacterium (assembly GCA_029882955.1). Lineage (GTDB taxonomy): Bacteria > Pseudomonadota > Gammaproteobacteria. The sequence goes on along the minus strand of JAOUJX010000079.1, from coordinate 11,096 downwards.
GCAGGCGAAACGCTAATTGATGTCAATGTTGCCGCGTTAACGGTCAAGCTGGTTGAACCGGAAATGAATCCGCTGGTTGCCGTAATCGTCGCACTGCCTTGCGAAACACCGGTTGAAAGACCAGACGCATTAACCGTCGCAATGTTCACATCACTTGAGGTCCAGTTTACGCTGGCACTAATATCAACTGAATTGCCGTTGTCATAGTTACCGGTTGCAACAAAGGCCTGAGTTAAACCTTCAAGCACGGTCGCAGTCGCAGGTGTGACGCTAATGGATGTCAATGTCGCCGCGTTAACGGTCAAGCTGGCTGAATCGGATATTGTTCCGTTAGTCCACGTGATTGTGGCCGTACCTGGCGCAACACCTGTAGCAACACCTAAATCATTAACCGTCGCGATAGTCACATCACTTGAGGTCCAGTATATGCTGGCACTGAGATCGGCTGAACTGCCGTTGTCAAAGCTAGCGGTTGCGGCAAAAGCCTGTGTTTGGCCTTCAAGCACGGCCGCAGTTGCGGGTGTCACTGTAATAGCGATTACGCTTGCCGCGTTAACGGTCAAGTCGGCTGAACCAGAGATTGATCCATTGGTAGCCGTAATTGTAGCGACTCCTGGCGCAACACCGGTTGAAAGACCAGAAGCATTAACCGTCGCAATGTAAACATTGCTGGATGCCCAGGTTACGCTGGTACTAATATCAACTGAACTGCCGTTGTCATAGTTCCCGGTTGCAACAAAAGCCTGTGTCATACCTTCAAGCACGGCCGCAGTCGCAGGCGTCACGCTAATGGATGTCAGTATTGCCGCGTTAACGGTCAGGCTGGCTGAACCGGAAATGAATCCGCTGGTTGCCGTAATCGAAGCTGTACCTGCTGCAACACCGGTTGAAAGACCAGAAGCATCCACGGTAGCTACCGTAACATTGCTGGATGTCCAGATTACGCTGGCACTAATATCGGCTGAACTGCCGTTGTCATAGTTACCGGTTGCTACAAAGGTCTGGGTTAAACCTTCAAGCACGGTCGCATTTGCCGGCGTCACGCTAATAGATGTCAATGTCGCCGCGTTAACGGTCAGGCTGGCTGAACCGGAAATGAATCCACTGGTTGCCGTAATCGTCGCACTGCCTTGCGAGACACCTGCGGCAAGACCCGAAGCACCCACTGTCGCAATCGCGTTATTACTGGAGGTCCAGTTTACACTGGCACTGAGATCGGCTGAACTGCCGTTGTCATAGTTACCGGTAGCGACAAAGGCTTGCGTTAAACCTTCAATCACAGTCGCATTTGCAGGTGTCACACTAATTGAGGTCAGTGTCGCCGCGTTAACGGTCAAGCTGGCTGAACCGGAAATGAATCCGCTAGTTGCCGTTACAGTCGCACTGCCTTGCGAAACACCCGTAGCAAGACCTGACGCATCCACTGTCGCAATGGTCACATTATTTGAGGTCCAGTTTACGCTAGCACTGATGTCGGTTGAACTGCCGTTATCGTAGTTACCCGTTGCAACAAACGCCTGAGTCATACCTTCAATCACAGTGCCTATTGCGGGTGTTACTGAGATAGACGTTAGTGTTGCCGCATTCACCGTCAAGTCTGCCGTAGCCGAAACTCCACCACTGGTTGCCGTAATCGTGGCAACTCCTGCTGCAACACCAGTTGAAAGACCAGAACCATCGACGGTAGCAACCGTAACATTGCTGGATGTCCACGTTACACTGGAACTGATATCGGCCGAACTGCCGTTGTCGTAGTTACCCGTTGCAACAAAGGTTTGAGTGGAACCTTCAACAACACTGGCTGTTGAGGGCGTCACAGAAATAGAGGTCAGGCTTGCCGCATTAACTGTCAAACTGGCTGAACCAGAAATGAGTCCGCCGGTTGCCGTAATCGTCGCACTGCCTTGCGAAACACCTGCGGCAAGACCCGAAGCACTCACTGTCGCAATCGCGTTATTACTGGAGGTCCAGCTTACGCTGGTACTAATATCGGCTGAACTGCCGTCATCGTAGTTACCCGTTGCAACAAAGGTTTGAGTGGAACCTTCAACAACACTGGCTGTTGAGGGCGTCACAGAAATAGAGGTCAGGCTTGCCACATTAACTGTCAAACTGGCTGAACCAGAAATGAGTCCGCTGGTTGCCGTAATCGTGGCTGTACCTGCTGCAACACCGGTTGAAAGACCAGAAGCATCCACTGTCGCAATCGTAACGTCACTGGATGACCATATTGCACTTGAACTAAGATCCACCGAACTACCGTTATCGTAGTTACCCGTTGCAACAAAGGCTTGAGGTAAACCTTCAACCACAGTTGCGGAGGCAGGCGTCACGGAAATAGAGGTCAGGCTTGCCGCATTCACCGTCAAGTCTGCTGTACCGGAAATTTCTGTAATCCCATCGCTACCTGTTGTGGTGGCAGTAATAGTAACTGTACCTGCTGCAACAGCGGTTGAAAGACCAGAAGCATTCACGGTAGCAATTGTTGTGTCGCTGGACACCCAATTTACGCTAGTTGATATATCAACAGTTTGTCCACCACTGTAACTTCCGTTAGCAGTTAGCTGTACACCCAAACCTTCAATGACAGTCGATGATGCTGGAGTAACGTTGATACTAACCAGATCGCCTAAAGGTGTCGCTGTCGTACTTCCACCGCCACCTCCGCCACACCCTGATACAATCAGAGACATAAGCAGCAAGGCTACTGCACCGAATACCTTTTTTATATTCATTTATATTCACCCGTAAAATAGCAAGACATTAATAAAACGTAATCTAAAACAATGTTTTTAGAATTGTGGTTCGAGGTTACAAGAATACTTACTGTCAATATATTGACTAAAGCAACTAGGCCTTTCGATTAGATAGCCTGAAAACTGTCAAGATACTGACTAATATATCTAGTTATATTCGATTATGGCCAGGTGGCCTGGATGAAAGTTATTAAAGGATATAGTGCTGGTCTTTCACCATGACGGGCGGTGTATGGAAATACTCTACCGTGATTTAGACGGAAAATGCAGTCTAGATAAAATATCCTGTTATCCAGGAAAACAGGCTTAAACGCTCTATTCAAGCTACATTGTTCTCTCTGTGGAAAAGCATAATACCCGGCTGAGATTCAAGTTCCCGGATTTGATAGCTAAACCGTACCCTGAGTGATATGCAACTCCTCCGCAGCCCTGGTGAAGCTCATCCAGCGACCTCGAAAGTGCGCAGGCTGTATGAATAGATGACTATTTATTCTGGACACTAATGACATTTTGATTATTTAATAAATCTTAGTTGCCGGGTATTAGCTATAACGACCAGGTAAAAAATTAAAGGGAGTAACTATATCGCTTAACAGCCTAGGTCAAATGGCGTAGTATCATCAGGTAACTAACAATAAGAAGTCAGTCGATCAATAATAATGAAAATATTGCTTATCGATGACCACGATCTTTTCAGGGACGGGATGCATTGGGTCTTAGCGCAGCTCGACAATAATCTACAGATATTTGATGCCGGAAATTATGAGGAAGGCAAATCCTGTATCGATGAAAATCCAGATCTAGATCTAATACTACTAGACCTTGGATTGCCTGAAATGACTGACATTGAAATTTTCAAAGCTATTCGAGCTGATTTACCAGCAACACCGATCGTCGTTCTTTCTGGCAATGATGATAGAGCCAAAGTTCAGGAAATGCTAAATCTGGGGGCAAGGGGTTATATTCCGAAGTCCACCAATGCTGAGTTATTAATCAATTCGCTAAGGCTCATTCTCGCGGGTGGTTTTTATATCCCTCGGGAGGCTCTTCCCAGTCAGGATACAGCTACAGAAGAGCTGGTAACAGATCAATCCTATCTGGCCGACGCTCCACTGACACCGCGTCAACAAGACGTACTGCAACGACTGGTTCATGGTGACTCGAATAAAGCAATTAGTGCGAAGCTCAATATGTCGGTATCTACTGTCCGAGTCCATATTGCGGCTATCCTCAAAGAACTTGATGTTTCTAATCGAACCCAGGCAGTTCATGCCGCCCTGCAAAAAGGCTGGACTACTGTAGATCTGGATTAAGCACCCTGACCGGCGGCAGGTAACGCGGCAATACCTTTCAATTAAGTATCCGTTTACTTAGACTGAAATACGGAATTTAATAAACTATAAAGCTCTATACCTGAAACAGGCTTGTGCAATATCTGAAAACCACTTTGTTTGGCTTGTTTGATGCGCTCAGGATCGGTATCACCGGTAATAATGATGGCAGGAATATCATCAATTTGATAATAATCGTAGATAGCACGTATGACATCGACTCCGGTTTCGTAATTAGGTAATCGATAATCGGCTAGAATTAAATCGGGTTGGTAAGAAGCGAGCAATTCAGCTTTCACATCGTCCCGGCAGGTTAAACCTACCACCTCGCATCCCCAGCTATTGAGCAGAAAGCTAATAGCCTGCCTGATTTCTACCTCATCTTCAATCAACAGAATCTGCCTTCCCGCGAGATCATCATGATTTTCCAGCTCAGCAAAATTCCAATTCGTAATATCCGCAGAATCACAACCTGGTAGCTCGATAGAAAAGACCGAACCTCTCCCCGGTACTGAATCGAGTGAAATTCCAGCCCCCAATAAATTGGCTAACCTTTTAACAATGGAAAGCCCTAAACCAAGACCCTTACTCCGGTCGCGATTATGATTATTAAGCTGCTGAAACTCTTCAAAAATAATATCCCTCTTTTCAGGGTCTATCCCTATCCCAGTATCGTATACAGAAACCACGACTGAATCGGAGCGCCGACGGCAACCGACCAACACACGACCCTGGTCGGTATATCGAATAGCGTTAGAAATCAGGTTTCGCAAAATACGTTCAACCGCCTGCCTGTCACTATCTATGTATAAACTACTGGTCACAAAACGAATGCTTATGCCTTTTTCCTTAGCGACAGGGATAAATTCACTCGCCAGCCCATCAAATAAACTCTTAACACTAAAAGCTTTCTTCTCGATAGTAACAATGCCTGCATCCAGCTTCGAGATATCAAGTAAAGACCCTAGCAACCCACCTAACGCCTGGCTGGATTTTCTAATTTTAGCAATAATTTCACTCTGCTCAGGATCTTTGTTTTTCACTTGCAGTATATCCAGAAACAACCCCATCGCATGCATCGGCTGGCGCAAGTCGTGGCTGGCTGCCGCCAGGAAACGGGTTTTAGCAGCACTTGCAGATTCTGCATGTACTATTTTCGAATCCAGCCGCATGATGAGATCGGTATTAGCATTACGTAAAGCGATCGACTCATCGATCGAATTTTGACTTTTTCTCGCGAGTACCAGCTGTAATATAAGAAATACCAGCAGCATTGATCCGAGTACAGTAAATTCGATGCTACCCTCTAGCATCAGAGCTAGTGCAAATGGAAAACTGGTTGGAATCGCAAAAGCATAGTATGACCAGGCAAAGTTTGACAACGATGCCGCCGAACCGACCATGATCCCGGTTAAGGTCATCAGCATAAATAACATAATTATATTATTATGAATTTGTAGAAATAAAATAGCAGTGACACCCCAGAGGCTACCCGAAACAAAGGTAGTAGCGGCAAAAATATACCCCCACACAATGACTTTATCGTCGTCATTTTGATCTTGAATATATAGCCTTGCCAAAACAAACCGAAATAGCGTGAAGGCCACCACGACTGCCAGCCAATACAGGGTTAAAATATCGTCAGTGAGGTTATACAAACCGACGGTAAGCAAAGAAGCAATCAGAATATTGCCTAATAGAACAGAGTTCGCCTGCCGGTATAATATCCGAATTCTTTCCGCCTGAATTTTCCGAGCAGGCATATCCATACTCGTATTGTTTTTATTATCTATAGCCATGCCAAACATTGTACCTGAAACATTAAGCGTTAGAATTCGTTACTCATTAAATCAGGTTTCACCATGATGCCGCTACCATCCAAGCTGGTAACGGCATACAGACATTGCTTTTAACCCCCTGCGTTCTCCAGGTAAATTTTAAGCACATCGGCAGCCAAAGCTTCACCGATACTTTTATGCAGATTGACTGACTGCAACGGGTTGATCGCACCCGCCACCATCGCCGCGCTGGTCTCTGACCAAACCACTGGCGACGCAGACTCCCACACCGGGCTTCCGTTGCGATCATACAATACGAAGCTGGCATTGCCTTTAGCCTTGGCCTGACCGTTACCTGACATACCTGTGTAAAGCGAGTATTCCATCGTATGGAAGTCCACCATCATGACACCATCAACACCCAGAGCCTGAGCTGCCTTCGCCGCGTACTCGCTCTTCCCGCCACCCAGTTCAAGTGGAATCGCTGGAGTGCCTTCGAGGCCTGTCGTACGATCCTTAACCGAGTCGTCGTATTCATCGACCATCGATTGAATGTCGGCATTGCCGGTGACCTTATCCATCGGCAAGATGTTCCAACGACCTTTTGAAGACATTTGTTCGATAAAACCTGGCACGGCATCACTGGCCACTTCCCGGCCATTTCCGAGTTCCTCTTCATCTGAGGCAAGGCTGGTTACTGCTCCAACCAATGCAGTGAGACCACCAAGCATGCCACTATCGGCTTCTTCGGTCACGAAGGCAGGCACCTTGAACGAAACAACGGCAACTGACTTAATGGTTTTAACTTTTTCGCTATCGGCTGTGAATTCGACGGAAGAGCACCCACTGAAGAACAACATAGCGAAAGCTAGCGCAACGAAATTTTTAATCTTTAAACGGTTTCTCATATGACTATCTGTAAACATACTTAATTCTCTTTAATCTGAAGTGTAAATACTTAATCGATCCTGCACCCTGAATATAAAATCATTCTCAGATGCGACCAGGCGTAATAACTTGGGTTACGAATCGCCAAATCAGGAGGTACTACCATCTGATAATTCAGTATGACTTTATATACAGATAACCGGTATTAACCATAGCGCCTAAGCCATATTACCTAACCAACCAAAATAAAATGACCCGCTAAACGATTTAAACTAATTCAAAGCGCCAGGATTGGGTAAATAGTTTTTCAAGAATTGCTTTTTCTATTGCGTTATCCTTAGTAACGAAAAGACACGTAAATATTTACATGCCATTAACAGCCCACTCCAATCTACCTTCTTTTAGTCGCCTTCGTGAGGAAGGCCTTGAGGTGCTCTCTAGCGATCGCGCCCAACATCAGGATATACGCGAGCTGCATATAGGCATTTTAAACATGATGCCCGATGCTGCCCTGCAATCCACCGAAAGACAGTTCATGCGCCTGGTCGGCTCCTGCAATCGGATTGCGCAATTTCATGTACATATTTTTAGCTTCCCGGAAATTCCGAGAGACGAATTGGCGCAAAAGCATATTGATCAATACTACGCCTCTTTCGATCAGTTAAAACGAGATGGCCTCGATGCCCTGATTATTTCGGGCGCTAATCCAGTACAGTCGGATATCACGCAGGAACCTTACTGGGAACCGCTCGCCAAAACCGTAGCCTGGGCAAAGGATAACGTCTGTTCGGTAATGTGCTCCTGTCTTGCCACGCACGCTATCGTGCAACAACTCTGGGGACTGGAACGTTACAGATTACCCGCCAAACGCTGGGGAGTGTATTCGAACCGGGTAACTAATAACAGGCATCCACTAACGGTCAACATTAACACCCGTTTCGACGCACCCCATTCGCATGTTTATGAAGTCAGTAGCGATCAGTTTAAGCAGGCAGGATTAACTGTTCTGGCGGAGAGCGAGATTTCCAATCTTCATCTGGGTACCAGCCCGGATGGTTTCAGGTTTATATTTTTCCAGGGTCACCCAGAATACGACACCATTAGCCTGCTGAAAGAATATAAGCGCGAGGTAGTCCGATTTATAAATGGGGTCAGAAATGATTATCCTGATTCCCCAGAAAATTATTTTAACGATGCTGCCATCGATTTGTTTAAAAATTATCAACAGGAAGTTATAAGCGCATCAGGCAACTACGAGAACTTACGCCAATTCCCGGAAGCACAGGCCATCCCGTTAATGGACAATACCTGGACTGATACCGGCAAAGCCATTTTTAATGAATGGCTCGGGCTGGTTTATCAGCTCACAAACCAGGATCGACGCAAGGTTTTTATGGAAGGGATTGATGCGAGTGATCCGTTGGATATTTTAAAGTTAAAAAAATGAAAAAGGTAAAATCATGATTGCAGTAATATTCGAAGTCTGGCCCAATCCAGATCATAAAGCAGGCTACCTGGAAGTAGCAGCAGAGCTACGCAAATCCTTAACCGAAATAGATGGCTTCATTTCTGTCGAACGCTTCGAGAGCATCACTGAAGAGGGCAAAATGCTCTCACTCAGCTTCTTCGAGGATGAAAAAGCAGTCGAACAATGGCGTAACCTGCAGGAGCACCGTAAAGCACAGGCGCTTGGCAGGAAGGGATATTTTCTGGATTATCGCTTACGCGTCGCCGAGGTCATGCGCGATTATTCGATGACTGATCGCGAGCAGGTGCCTGAGGATAGTAAGGTTGCGCATTGAGTTAGCTCCTGATGATTAATGAGGCACATTCATTGTTTCAACCAACCCCATCATCATAACGACTATATGTCCGAGTGACGCTCTACTGGTTAGTAAAAGATTGCCATGCCGCTGCGCGGCCTCGCAATGACATTTTTTTTCTGTAATATATTCCATTCGGATTAGCTAACTTTAATAAACCAGGCCTGGGATAGAAAATTGCCAACAGCCCATTTAAACCCTTTTTATTTTCTCCGCCACGGTCAAACCGACTGGAACCTCGAGCGCCGGTGTCAGGGCCAAATCGACATACCGCTAAATGCAACCGGCATAAGCCAGGCGCACAATGCGAAGACTCTTTTAGCGGATATCCCCATTGCAACGATATGTGCCAGCCCACTGAGAAGGGCCCGGCAGACAGCAGAAATCATCAATGAGGAACTGAATCTTCCGTTGATATTAATCGATGGGCTACAGGAGATTGGGTTTGGGCGGATGGAGGGTCAGCCGGTTAGCCATGAGTCACATACCCGACTGATTGCCGAAGCACAAAACTGGGGTGGCGAGCCTCTTAATGATTTTGCCGATAGAGTGATGAATGCTGTTGAAGAGGCATCAACCTGCCCCGGCCCTGTTTTGGTGGTTGCCCATGGCGGCGCTTACTGGGCTATTCGGCATCGACTGGGAATAGAAGTGGAAAGTAATATTGGCAATGGGCTTCCTGTATTGCTTAGACAGAATGAGAAGGAATGGGTAGCTGAGACAGTTTGATATGTTTGAAAATTTCCAACAAAAATTCATCGAAGTCGGTGACGCAAAAATCAATTTGAAAACAGGCGGCCAGGGGCCTGCCCTGTTACTCCTGCACGGCTTCCCGCAGTCGCATGTTCACTGGCACCTGGTCGCACCGATACTCGCCGAAAAATTTACTCTGGTCATGCCCGATTTACGCGGCTATGGCGACAGTATCGGGCCGGGCTCCGATCCAGAGCACCAGAATTATTGTAAACGCACCATGGCTAACGACATGATCGAGGTCATGCAGCAGCTAGGTTATCAGGAGTTTCGCCTGGCCGGGCACGATAGAGGTGCGCGCGTGGCTTATCGGCTCACACTGGATCATCCGCAACGGGTTACACATCTTGCCAGCATCGATGTCATACCGACTATAGACGTTTGGGAAGCCATGGATTGGAGTGCTGCGATTAGCGCTTTCCACTGGCCGTTTCTGGCACAACCCGCACCTGTCCCCGAAAGAATGATCGGCGCCGACCCGGAATTTTTCCTGAACCACTTACTCGAACGTTGGGTCGGCGACGGCAGGTCTTTAACCGAATCTGCGGTAGCAGAATACAGCCGACACATCCGCAAGCCATCTGTGGTCGAAGCCATGATCGAAGACTATCGTGCCGGTGCGACGATTGATTTGCTACATGATCAGCAGGACCGGGACGCTAACAGGAAAATCGACTGCCCTGTATTCGTTCCCTGGGCCAATCAATACATGTCCAGATCCCTGCTGCCAGTCTGGCAACGCTGGGCCGATGACGTGACCGAGTTACAGTTCGATTGCGGGCATTTTATTGCCGAGGAAGAACCTGAGGTTTGCGCGGAAGCACTAATTCAATTCTTTAGCTGATATACGGGGTGAACCATGGAAATAATCCAAATCCTCAGCTTAACATTGGTCGTAACCCTGTAACCACGCAACTTCCAACCGAAAATAGCGCCTTGTGTAGTTATTTCCGATACTAATCGATTGGCACTAACTGCGCCCTGACCCAGTCCTGAAAACCTTTCACGTAGTGCTCTTCTGGCATGAGTACGCCCTGTTTGAATTTAATCGAATGAATTCCTTGTTGATTCAGTTCGGAAGCCACGGCATCTTGCTGCATTACGAGGATTGCGAAATCGGTGATATCCGCCAAATCGAAGTCATCACGATCCAGCGTTTCCTGAGGAAATAGCCACTCGACTTCGATTTCCGTTTGTTCGGGCCCAAGGGGTAGAATACGAACTGTACGCATATAATCCACATGCGCGGCAATGAATACCGATGGCAGACTGACAAAGTAACTTTGCCCTCGCTCTATTTCTTCCTCGGTTAAACTGGCGAAGGTCTGGCCCGATGCCTTACCGCTTAATGACCAGCTGCGGGCGCCTTCTTTCAAGCCGCCGCCATATTTGGGATTGTCATTATTGGCGTAGACCCGCCAGTTAGGGTCGTCACGGTAATTTGAAATCCGTCGGCCGTAGATAGGCACCAGATCGCATAGTTCCGGATGGATGTTGGGGCAATGCAGGCACTCGTTAAAATTCTCCCAGAAAATTTTCCAGTTGCAATTCATGATCTTATTCCAGGTATGACCAACCACCAGCTCATCCATTGGCCAGTTCTCGGTACGGTCACTGTCGCGCTCGAAGCTTTGCTCCAGATCAGGCGGGTTATCAGCCAGGGAAACAAATACGCCCCCTCGCCATTCCTTTACATTCACCTGATGCAGCGGGTAGTCGGACTTGTCAAAATCGACTGCTTCTGCACGCGAACTGGTGGCGATCAGT
>JAOUJX010000078.1 GCA_029882955.1 Gammaproteobacteria bacterium | reverse complement strand
GTATATCCGAGGCCTGCTTCGTAATTTTCAACGCCGCCTGGATGAATAGCTCTGGATTATTCATAAGTTTTAATCGCCTAAAAGCAGGTCTATATCATGCGCATTTAGCATGTCGTTTATGTCCGATGGTGGACTATAGTCACTGACCAACATATCGAATTCAGACGGATTGTCGAGCACTATCGGCGCAGTTTTGTTGAATTTAGCGCTATCCGCGGCAACAATCCGAATACGCGCTCGTGAGGCAATTTCACGTGAGAATATGGCTTCACGGATATCCTGCATCATAAAGCCGGATTCGGCATTGATCGCCGCCACAGAGAGTATCGCGTACTGCACATTAAACTGTCGAACATAATCGAGAGCCTCCGGTCCAAATGCACCTGCGTCGTGCGCTCGTAACTCGCCACCAGCGAGGAATACGCGGTTATTATTTTGTGTCGCCAGTGTCTGTGCCACGGTGATCGAATTGGTAACGATGAATAAATCTCGATGTTTTTTCAAGCTATTGGCGATATAAGCGGTGGTCGAGCCGATATCGAGAAACAGAGTATCTCCGGACTTGATGATATCCGCCACTTTTGCCGCAACTGCGCGCTTTGCGGTTGGGTTTTCTACCATGCGCTGATTGAACGGCTGTTCGATATGACTATCGCTTAAGTGAACACCGCCGTGAACCTTGCTGACAACACCCGATTTTTCGAGTTGTTTGAGATTGCGACGGATAGTTTCCTCGGAGACTCCGAGCTTATCCGCTAAAACTTGTATGCGGCAACTGCCGCCCTGACGACGAAGCTCTTCAAGTATTTCCCGTTCACGATGGTTGCTGTGTCTAATTGACTGGATGTTACTCATGCATAGTTTACCTATAAATTCCGCTAACATAATACCGAATAAGTAGTCAAAAATAACCACGTAAAACAATAAAATTAGCATTAGAACGTACTAATTTGAGGGTTATTGTTGATTTATGTTGACAATAGCGCCTAATTGGCAAATTATTCCCGGCGGGGAAAACTATAACCAAACCAACTATTTTGCGGGAGGTATCTGTGAAAAATCTCATCACTTCAAGCTTGTTAAGTATTTCAATATTGCTGTCGGCGACCAGTTACGCTGGAGTCGAGTCAAAAGACCCGATAAGGCTCACTTTGCATGATTGGACCGGCCAATTGCTGACGACAAAAATTATGGGCAGCGTATTGCTAAAAGCTGGTTATAACATCGAATATGTACAGGCTGACTATATTGCACAATTCGCTGGTCTTAAGACAGGCGATTTACATGTTGCTATGGAAATTTGGGAGACGACTGGTCGCGACGCGATGGACGAAGCAACGGCGACCGGCATGGTCGAAAATCTTGGCGAAACCGGTATGCAGGCCATCGAAGAATGGTGGTATCCAAGTTACATGAAAGAACGCTGCCCGGGATTGCCAGATTGGAAAGCCCTGAATGCCTGTGCAGAACAATTCTCTACTCCCGAAACTGCACCTCGAGGTCGATATCTCGGCGGACCTGTGACCTGGGGCGGGTTTGACGACGAACGTGTCGAGGCTCTTGATATGGATTTTGAAGTGATTCACGCAGGCACCGATGCAGCTTTATTTGCCGAACTGGAATCGGCCTACCAGCGTAAGGCGCCGGTTTTGCTCTGGGTTTATGCGCCGCACTGGGCGCCAGCCAAGTTCGACGGAGAATGGGTGGAGTTCCCTAAATATAGTAGCGAGTGTTATAACGATCCTTCGACGGGTATCAATCCCGATCTAGCTTATGATTGTGGTAAACCTCGTGGCCCGATCTGGAAAGTGGCCTGGAGTGGCGTTAAGAAAAAATGGCCTGGTGCTCATTCTATTGTAAAAGCCTTTGATATTAAAAATGCTGAAATGGGCGCAATGGTTGCCGATGTCGATCTGGATAAGCAGGATCTTGATGCGGTGGTCGAAAAATGGATCGCAAAAAATAAAAGCCGCTGGATGGGATGGATCGGAAAATAAACTTGCTTCGTTAACGTCGGACATTAGTCCGGCGTTATATTTATTTTAAATCTCATCTAATCACGCATTCTTCATGGAAATACCAGTCAAACTATCCTGCCAGCATGTCTGGAAATTATTTGGAGACGGTGCGGAAGCCTTCCTTTCCGCCAACGATAATGTTCCTTCATTGCAGGAGATTAAAGACGCCGGCCTGATCGGCGCGGTTCGCGACGCTAATATTGAGGTAAGGGAAGGCGAAATATTCGTCATTATGGGGCTTTCCGGGTCAGGTAAATCGACATTGGTGCGCTGCCTGTCGCGTTTAATAGAACCTACTGAGGGGGAGTTACTGCTAGAGGGAAATGATTTGAGGAAGGCTTCCAGTCAGGAAATGATTGAAATTCGGCGCCACAAGATGGGCATGGTTTTCCAGCATTTCGCGCTATTGCCGCATCTCACAGTTCTGGAAAATGTTGCGTTCCCACTCGATGTACAGGGTATGGATCGTTCCGCCCGAGAAATCAAAGCGCGTGAAGTCATCGATCTGGTTGGTCTTAATGGGCGGGAAGATTATTACCCGCGCGAATTATCCGGCGGCCAACAGCAACGTGTCGGTATTGCACGTTCGCTCGCAGTCGAGCCGGATATCTGGTTTCTTGATGAACCTTTCTCTGCGCTAGACCCGCTCATACGGCGAGAAATGCAGGATGAATTCATGCGTCTACAGGCGATGTTGCATAAAACCATTGTGTTTATTACTCACGATTTTGATGAAGCGATTCGTCTCGCTGACCGCATTGCGATTATGAAAGACGGGGCGATTATTCAGATAGCGACACCGGAGCAACTGGTGCTTAATCCAGCTACCGAGTACGTAGAAGAATTTACCCAACATATACCTAGAGCAAAGGTATTAACTGTCCGTAGTGTGATGGCAGTAGAGCGGATCGAAGAGGGTGAACGAATTGACGCTGATGCCAGGATTGAATCGATTGCTAAAAAGGTTGTCGATTCGGGACGGTCGTTGCCGGTAGTGGATAAAAATAACGAAGTAATTGGCTCGATCGATCGTGAGGCGATTATTAACGTGCTGGTTGGTGGAGAGCTATCGGCATGTGGCGTCGGTTAAGCGAGCGACTGTCTGTCCCTGGGATGCTATGGCTATCGGTATTCGCCTTCACCTGGATATTATCAGCCTATAGTCGGGACATATCGCGCGCACTCGACGCGAAATGGATAATTAAATACCCACCGGCCTGGCGTTTATCACTTAAAAATGACATTTCATCGGCGATGCAATGGTTGATCGAAGATGCGAGTTTTGGTTTGTTTAGTTTTACTGACATGACGCGAGGCATTGCCTGGGCCATAGACCAACCTTATAACCTGGCTTTAGCTGTACTATCAACGGGATTTGTCGAGGGTCTGGGGCAGGAGGCAGTAGAAGTTTTGCCAGCTATAAGCTGGGTCGCGGTCGTATTTCTGGTCGTTGCAATGGGGCAATATACAAAAGACTGGGGTCTCGCAGCGTTAGTTGGCTGCGCTTTTATATATTTGGCTGTGTTTGGCCAGTGGGACAGCGCGATGATTACGCTGGCGTCGATTTTAATTGCGGTGCCTTTCGGTGTCCTCGGGGGGCTACTGTTGGGCATTGCAGCGTATAAGTGGCGCTGGGTAGATAAGTTGTTGCGGCCGATACTCGACCTGATGCAGACCATACCTATTTTCGCCTATCTGGTACCGATACTGTTTATGTTCGGTTTTGGGCCGGTTTCCGCATTAATTGCCACCATAATATACGCGATGCCACCGATGGTTAGGGTAACAGCTCTAGCACTGCAATCGGTACCCTCAGAAACAGTAGAGTTCGGCAGGATGGCGGGTTGTACCCCCCGGCAAATGTTGTGGAAAATATTGGTGCCCTCTTCCCGCTCGGCTTTGATGGTCGGCGTTAATCAGGTAATCATGCTATCGCTCAATATGGTTATTATTGCGTCGATGATTGGTGCTGGCGGTCTTGGCTACGATGTTCTGGCATCCCTGCGCAGACTCGATATAGGAGCTGGGCTCGAAGCTGGTGTCGCAATTGTTGTACTGGCTATAGCGTTGGATCGATTAAGTCAGGCGTTTGCAGAACGACGTGTCGACCTGATGCGTAGTAACCGAAACCGACATTTGTTATTACGTTATCCACGCACCATTTTGTTTGTACTGGTAGGTGCCGCCAGCTTGTTAGGGGGGTACCTGTTTCCCATTCTCCAAAGTTATCCTGAGTCATTGCAATTTACCACTGGCGTATTCTGGGAAGATCTGGTGCGTGATATTAATATAAATTTTTTCGATCAGTTGGAAGCTTTGAAGACCTTTTTGCTAACGGGATTTCTATTGCCGGTTAAGCGTTTTCTAATCGGTATACCCTGGCCCTGGGGCCTGGTGGTAATCAGTTTTATTGGTTGGCGTCTGGGTGGTTGGCGTCTCGCATTGATGGCATTAGCTCTTAGTGGTTTTATTGTCGCCAATGGACTCTGGATAAAGGCCATGACGACGGTTTATCTCTGTGGCGTCTCGGTTGTAATCGCGACCTTAATCGGTGTGCCCGTGGGGGTATTCTCGGCGCTAAATAGCAAAGCCGATCGTATTGTCAGTGTCATAATCGATACGCTACAAACCCTCCCCAGTTTTGTTTATCTGATACCAGTGGTAATGCTATTCCGGGTAGGTGATTTTTCGGCAATGATCGCTGTGGTGTTATACGCTCTAGCGCCTGCCGTACGCTATGCAGCCCATGGGGTCAAATCGATCGATCCGCAGTTAATCGAAGCCGGAATCGCGTCGGGATGTAAGCCATTGCAGCTACTCTGGCGGATCCGATTACCATTAGCTTTACCTGAGATTATGCTGGGTTTGAATCAGACCATTATGCTGGCGTTATCGATGCTGGTAATTACGGCTCTGGTGGGTACGCGAGATCTGGGTCAGGAAGTTTATATCGCCTTAACCAAAGCCGATACTGGGCGAGGATTAGTCGCAGGCTTTGCGATTGCCTTCATTGCAATTATTGCGGATCGATTTATTGCCACGGGCGCAGAACGCCTGCGTGAACGTTTCGGACTCGTTAAACAGGAAAATTAATATGGCTGCAGATTTAACAACACTGGAAAAGTTGCCTGTCTGGACGGGGCCGGTTAGATTTGAAAAACTCAGTGGTGGTATTACCAATGTCAATTATCTGGCGAGGGATATCGAATCCCGCTACGTGGTGCGTATTGGTGAGGACATTCCAGTTCATCAGGTGATGCGCTTTAACGAACTAGCTGCCAGTCAGGCCGGATATGCTGCGGGTATCTCTCCGCGCGTTGTCTATCATTCTGAAGGCATTCTGGTACTCGACTATATAGAAAGTCAGACGCTGACTGCTGAAATGGTTTGTGAGCAGTCGATGCTAGAGCGAATTTTGCCGCTGATAAAGAGCTGTCACCGTGAAATGCCGAAACATTTACGCGGCGCTATGCTCATGTTCTGGGTCTTCCATGTCATCCGTGACTACGCAGCAACGCTGGAAGAAGGCGGTAGTCAGTACATAGCGTTACTGCCGGAACTTTTGAGTATTGCCGAAGATCTGGAAGCAATATCTAATCCGACAGAAATTGTATTTGGTCACAACGATTTGCTCCCCGCCAATTTTCTTGATGACGGTCAACGACTGTGGCTTATCGACTGGGATTACGCGGGTTTTAACTCGCCATTATTTGATTTAGGCGGCCTTGCTTCAAACAATGCTTTAAGCGTACAACAGGAAATCTGGTTACTGGAAAACTACTTCGATGAACCTGTTTCCGATGAACTGTTGCATCAATATCAGGCGATGAAGTGTGCGTCGTTATTGCGTGAAACCATGTGGAGTATGGTGTCAGAAATCCACTCGCAGATTGCTTTCGATTATGTGGCTTATAGTCAGGATAATCTGAGTGCTTTTCAAGCTGCTTATCGACTGTTTAAACAATCATGAGGTGTCATTATGTCTGATCTGCCTAATACCGCAAAAGCAGTCATTATCGGTGGTGGCATCATCGGATGCTCCACTGCTTATCATCTTGCCAAACTGGGTTGGACCGATACCGTATTGCTGGAACGAAAAAAGCTCACCTCCGGTACCACCTTTCACGCAGCCGGTTTAGTCGGACAATTGCGCTCCAATGCCAATATCACCGAGTTACTCGGATACTCGGTTGATTTGTATAACCGGCTTGAAGCCGAAACTGGCCTGGCGACCGGATGGAAAATGAACGGAGGGTTGCGTCTAGCCTGCAATCAGGAGCGATGGACGGAGGTAAAGCGTCAGGCTACCACGGCGCGTTCCTTTGGGCTGGATATGCAATTATTAACGCCGACGGAGGCTCGTGAGCTATGGCCGTTAATGAATATCGACGACGTAATAGGTGCCGCGTTTCTGCCTACTGACGGCCAGGCTAATCCTTCCGATATTACACAGGCCCTGGCGCGTGGAGCACGGATGGCTGGAGCTCGAATATTTGAGGATACGGGGGTTAACTCAATTGAAACCGAAAAGGGAAAGATAACTGCGGTTATCACCGATAGTGGGCGTATCGAATGCGAAGTAGTGATTTGTTGTGCTGGACAGTGGACAAGAGATCTTGCGGCAAGCGTCGGGGTAAACGTACCCCTGGTTTCGGTCGAACATCAATACATGATAACCGAAGCCATTGATGGCGTTGAAGCCGACATGCCAACCTTGCGTGACCCCGATCGCTTAACTTATTACAAGGAAGAAGTGGGTGGATTGGTAATGGGTGGTTATGAGCATAATCCAATTGCGTGGGCTGTCGGTGGCATTCCTGAAGGGTTTAATTATTCTTTACTAGATTCTAATTTTGATCATTTCGAACAAATGATGGAGTTGTCTTTCGGTCGAGTACCAGCGCTTGAATCAGCCGGAATCAAACAGCTTATCAATGGCCCTGAAAGCTTTACCCCGGATGGAAATTTTATACTGGGCGAAGCCCCTGAGTTGAAAAACTTTTTTGTCGGTGCGGGCTTTAATGCTTTCGGTATTGCATCCGGTGGCGGTGCGGGCATGGCGCTCGCTGAATGGGTGGATAAAGGCGAATCGCCTTACGACCTATGGCCTGTTGATATTCGGCGTTTCGGCCGACCGCATTTCGATACCGACTGGGTGCGTACGCGTACTCTGGAGGCCTATGGTAAACACTATGCAATGGCATGGCCGTACGAAGAGCATGATAGTGGCAGGCCCTGTCGTAAGTCACCGCTATACGAGTTGTTAAAATTGCAGGGTGCCTGTTTTGGAGAAAAGCTCGGGTGGGAAAGACCCAACTGGTTTGCCGATATTACTAAAGATAAAACGCCAAAAGATCTCTACAGCTTCAATCGGCAGAACTGGTTTGACGCGGTTGGTCGGGAGCATACGGCCGCACGTGAGACTGCAGTTGTATTTGACCAATCCTCTTTTGCCAAATTCTCACTGAAGGGCCCGGATGCCGAAGCAGCATTAAACTGGATTGCTTCGAACGAAGTCAGCAAACCGATTGGATCGGTGATTTACACCCAAATGCTAAACGACAAGGGCGGCATTGAATGCGATCTAACTGTGGCCCGAATGGCACACGACGAATACTACATCGTCACTGGCACCGGATTTGCGACTCACGATTTCGACTGGATTAAACGTAATATCCCGGCGGGCATGAATGCGCAATTATTCGATATGACCTCGGCTTACGCGGTGCTGTCTTTAATGGGTCCGAATTCGCGCAAGATTTTGCAGGCTGTGACACGGGATGATGTATCTAACGAGGCTTTTGGTTTCGCGCAGGTTAAAACCATCGGCATCGGCGCTTGCCCGGTTAATGCCATGCGTCTGACTTACGTGGGTGAACTTGGCTGGGAATTGCATCTGCCGGTCGAATACGCCACGCAGGTTTATCAAACCATCATGCAGGCTGGCGAAGCCCACGCTCTTCGTAATGCGGGATATCGCGCCATCGAAAGCCTTCGACTAGAAAAAGGTTATCGTGCCTGGGGAGCAGATATCGGGCCTGATCATACGCCCTTGGAAGCAGGCCTGGGCTGGGCAGTTAAATTAAGCAAAAATAGCGACTTTAAAGGCAAAGCTGCGCTTGTTGAACAAAATAAATCCGGTGTTAAGAAAATGTTCGCCGGTTTTACCGTTGATGACCCGTCAGTGATATTACTCGGGCGCGAAACCATTTATCGAAACGGCGAGCGCGTTGGCTGGCTCAGTAGTGGTGGTTACGGCTATACCCTGGGCCTGTCGATTGGCTATGGCTATGTACGCTGTACCGATGGGGTTGATCGAGGGTTCGTAGAAAGTGGAGAATATGAACTGGAAGTGGCTACCGAGCGGGTTAAGGCGAAAGTTCATATGGGTGTTTTACTTGACCCTGGGATGGCACGGATCAAAAGCTAACATTGTGTTCCTGTGACTCAAAGCCTGGTGTAAAATTTAGATCTGACGAGAGTTTTATTATTCTGCTAACCAGACAGGAGAGTTGACATGAAAAATATCCAGAAATATCTCCAGATTTTGGGATTCAGTGTGATCCTGGTTTTCGGAATAACAGTCAATGCTACTGAACGCGGCAAAATAATCGGGGGTGTGATTCATCAGGCGCCGGGTTGGTTCAAGGAAAGCTTTCTTGAGATTTCGGAGGATGTCGAAGAGGCCGGGGAAGCAGGCAAGCACCTGATTCTGTTCTTCCAGTTAAATGGCTGTTCCTATTGTGATCGCATGTTGCAAGAGGTCTTTGAGGCCGAGCCGTACACCAGCTATATCCAGCAGCACTTTGATGCCATATCGATAAATGTTCGCGGTGATCGTGAAATTATTTTTAACGAAGAAATTACCGTCAGCGAAAAAGAATTGTCGGAAATTCTGGAAGTCAGGGCAACCCCGGCGATATTGTTTCTAAACGAAGAAAACAAAACAGTTGTACGGGTCAATGGCTACCGCGCACCCGAACGGTTTAAACATATACTCGATTTCGTCACCAGCAAGTCGTATCGAAGCACGGGATTGAGCGATTATCTTAAGGCGAAACTGGAAAGAAATGTTTACCAGTTACGCGACAATCCATTGTTTAGCAAGGTCACGGATTTATCTAGTATCGAAGGACCGCTAATGCTGGTGTTCGAAGACGGCAGTTGCTATGACTGCAACGAATTTCACGATGGTATTTTAGCTCACGAATTAGTACGAAAGGAAATTGAGCCTTATACCATTGTACGACTCGACGCCGATTCCACCGAAACCATTATCGATACCGAAGGCAACAAAACCACGCCCGCCGATCTCGCCAAAAAACATGATGTATTCTACCGCCCCGGTGTACTGGCTTTTAATGAGGGTATGTTAATACGTCGTCACGACAGCCTGACTTTTCCGCATCATTTCAAGGAAAGTATGCGTTATGTAGCTGGTGGGTTTTACAGGGAAACCGATTATCGAAGTTATTCGCGGGCGCGTACTGAGGAGTTGCTTGCCGAAGGAGTGGTTATTGATCTGGGGCGGCCTTAGCCCTAACTTCCGGCATTGCATCAAACTCAATAAACTCGCGTCCATGGTAAACCAGGAAATGCCTGCCTTTTGCGCGGGCGATTAAAGTAACGCCAACTTTTTCAGCGATCTCCAGGCCCATTCGCGTGATACCCGAACGCGATAGCAAAACAGGGATGCCCATCAGGGCAACCTTAATCACCATTTCCGAGGTTAAGCGTCCGGTTGTGTAAAATAGTTTATCTTTGCCCTGCAAATCGTTCAGCCACATATAACCCGCGATAGCATCCACGGCATTGTGGCGGCCTACGTCCTCGATAAATTGCTCGATATTTTCGCCATTACAGAGAGCGCAGCCATGTACTGCGCCAGCATTTTTGTAAACTTCGTTGAAATTGTTAAGCGTGCTTAATAAGCCATAGATAGAGGATTGCCTGAGACGAGGAGGTTGCATTTTGACCTTGTCGATATCGTCCATCAAGTCGCCAAACACAGTGCCCTGACCACAGCCGGTGGTGACGGTTTTATGGCTTAGTTTTTCGTCGAGATCATCGACGCCGACATGAGTGGTAATCGCTACCGATTCAGTTTCCCAGTCAACCTGGACGGCCTTAATCGCCCCGATGTCCTCTACCATGCGTTGATTGCGCAACCAGCCCAGTATCAGCAGTTCGGGATAGTTCCCCAACGTCATCAGGGTCACTACCTCGCGTTTATCGAGATAAATGGTTAAGGCTCGCTCGATCGCGACGGAGCCGACGACCGGCTGGTTGTATTCGTTGTAAGAGGTAACTTCTGCAGTTGCCGCAAGTCCGGCACGGGTTAACTCAGGCAGGCGTCGGGGCGAATCCATTGCGGTATTGCCGGGCATTTTAACCGCCGGTTAAATTCATGTGGCGTAGTAGCACAGTTTGAGAGTTAAGGTCGAAGTCATGCCCCCTGGGTTTGAGCTGCATGGAGTCGATTATGGCGTTTTCGAGCGCCTGCCTGTCACCGGGGTTGCTACGAACCACATGGCGTAAATCCATTGAGTGTTCCTGGCCGAGGCACAGTAGCAAACGGCCTTCGGCGGTTAGACGGACCCGATTACAGCTGTCACAGAAATTATGGCTATGCGGAGAGATGAAACCGATACGCGTATTGTCGTGCTCGGTTAAGCGGTAATATCGAGTCGGGCCGGCGGTTTGCATCGTGGTTGGCACGATGTCGTAATGCTGCTCCAGATCCTGCAGAATCTCGTCGCTGGAACAAAATGTCGCCGCCCTGTCGTGATGATCGTTGCCACCGAGTGGCATTTCTTCGATAAAGCTAATGTCGATACCGCGTTCAATACAGAAATTGACCAGGGCGTGCATTTCATCGTGATTATGGTTTTTCATTACCACGCTGTTGAGCTTTATCTGGTCGAAATCGCAGGCTATTGCCGCGTCAAGACCTTCGAGGGTTTGCTGTAAATCACCGATTCGAGTCATGTCGTGAAACCTGTCGGCGCGCAGGGTATCGAGACTGATGTTAATACGTGTGACGCCTGCGTCCTTTAGTGCGCGTGCGTATTTCTTCAGTTGTGTACCGTTGGTGGTCAGGGTTAAGTCGCGTAATGCTTCAATTTCCCCCAGGTTATTGAATAGCTGAAGAATATTTTTCCTGACCAGAGGTTCGCCACCGGTAATTCGAATTTTGTCGACGCCAAGTCCGATAAACGAGCGCGCGATGCTTTCCATTTCTTCGAGCGTTAGCAGCTGTGAGCGGGGCACGAACTTCATCTTTTCCGGCATGCAATAAACGCAGCGTAAATCGCAACGGTCGGTAACCGACAGACGAATATAGTTTACGGTACGCCCGAAGCGATCGATTAGTTGATTTTCTTGATTAGATTCACTCATAAGCGATCGATTCTAGCAACTTATCGAGGCTTTGAAAATCACACAATATAAATGGACATTGCTAAGCACGGGGCACTGTGGCAATCTTTTTAACCATGAGTCAAATATTCAAAGCTGCCTGTATTCAAAACACCGCCGGACGTGATGTCGAGGCGAATATCGCCCGGGTTTCCCGGTATATCGACGAGGCTGCTGAAAATGGTGCCGAATTTATCGCTTTGCCCGAAACAGTAGGTCTGATAGAGCCGGTGAGCGAACAGATTCGGCCGCTGACTTTTAGCGAGGCCGCCGACCCGGGGCTGGCTAGCTTTCGTGCTAAAGCAAAAAAACATAGCGTAACAATTTTGGTTGGTTCGCAGTTAATCAGGCTTGAAGATAACCGGATAGTTAACCGCAGTTTTTTAATCGACAATAACGGCGAGATCAGGGCGCGTTACGATAAATTGCACATGTTCGATATCGAACTCGCTAATGGCGAGTGGTATCGAGAGTCAGAAACTATTTCGCCCGGGGATCGGGCGGTTATCACCGACCTGCCCTGGGGTAAACTGGGCCTGTCGGTTTGTTACGACCTGCGCTTTGCGGCCCTGTATCGTACGCTGGCGCAAAACGGTGCTGAAGTTATAACGATTCCGGCCGCTTTCACGCAAACAACGGGTAAGGCGCACTGGCATATACTGGTACGCGCACGTGCGATTGAAACCGGTAGCTATGTGGTCGCGCCAAACCAGTGCGGTCATCACGCGGATAAGCGTTATTCCTACGGTCATTCTCTGATTGTTGATCCCTGGGGTGAGGTGCTGGCCGATGGCGGTGCCGAGCCGGGTATTATTTATGCGGATATCGATCTGGCTCAGGTCGCTAACGCTAGAAATCGGATCCCGGCGCTTAAGAACGACCGTGCCTTTACGCTGGTCAAAGAATAAATTAACTACAGGCCGGGTGCTTCACGGCATTTCCGGATTGCCATTCTTCCAGGCAGCGGGTTCGTTTATCCCTGTGCAGATCGCCGATACTATCTACATAGTCAAAAAAGCGATCAAAATCATGATCAAATGCCTCGATCATGGAAATGAAGTTCGGTACCAGGGCGTTATAGGTCGATACCGATGCCAACTTGGCATTATTTAACTCGGCAGTAAACCAGTACTCGAAACCGTCGCGATAATCATGTCGGTTAGCA
>JAOUJX010000430.1 GCA_029882955.1 Gammaproteobacteria bacterium | reverse complement strand
TTGTCGATGGCGTGGTGAAACTCTGTCAGGGTTATCAGCTTGGTCGACCAGACGATACCAGTATCAACCTCGGGCCAGTGGTTAAAACCAGTGCTGCTGAGTTTGTTCGTGGACAAATTAAGGACGCAGTCGCGGCGGGTGCCAAAGCCTTAATCGACCCGAATCAATTCGAGGCTAATGCCGAGGGTACGCCTTACCTGGCGCCGCAGGTGCTGGTGAATGTGGATCACGGTATGCGCGTGATGACCGAAGAGAGTTTCGGCCCGGTGATCGGCATCATGTCGGTCAGCAGCGATGAAGAGGCCATAAAACTCATGAATGACAGTGAGTTTGGTTTGACTGCTGCGATATTCACCCAGGATGAAAACGCCGCCATCGACATTGGTAATCAGGTCGAAACCGGCACCTGGTTTATGAATCGTTGTGATTATCTTGATCCGGCGCTGGCCTGGACCGGGGTTAAAAATTCTGGTCGTGGTTGTACGCTATCTTCGGTAGGATTCGAGCATATGACGCGACCAAAATCTTATCATTTGAAACAGCTTTAATATCTACAAGGTTTAAAAAACATGAATGCAAACTGGAATTATCCGACAGCGGTACGTACCGGCGCCGGTCGAATTAGTGAACTGGCGGAGGTTTGTCGCAATCTGGGGATGGAGGCGCCTTTACTGGTCACCGACCCGGGGCTCGCGGGGTTGCCAATGGTGGTTGACGCTGTCGAAAACTGTAAACAGGCCGGGCTCAATATCGGCGTCTTTAGCGACATTAAACCCAATCCGACCGGTAGCAATGTGAATGATGGCATCGAAGTTTATCGTGCGGGCCACCACGATGGCGTTATCGCCTTTGGCGGTGGTAGTGGCCTCGATGCTGGTAAGGCGATCGCTGTTGCCGCCAATCAGACTTGCTCGCTCTGGGACCTGGAAGATGTGGGCGACAACTGGCTGAATGCCGAAGCCAACAAAATACCGCCGATAGTCGGTGTGCCGACAACGTCCGGTACCGGCTCAGAGGTCGGCCGGGCTTCTGTTATCGTCAACGAAGCCGAGCATAAAAAAGCGATTATCTTCCATCCGAAAATGTTACCGGAATGTGTCATTCTCGATCCTGAGTTGACGGTTGGCTTGCCCGCCGGATTAACCGCTGCGACAGGCATGGATGCCCTGTCGCATAACCTGGAAGCATTTTGTTCGCCGAATTATCACCCGATGGCCGAAGGTATAGCAGTTGAGGGTATTCGGTTGATTAAGGAATTTCTGCCGACTGCGGTCGCCGAAGGCTCAAATATAGAGGCGCGAACGCAAATGATCGTCGCTTCGTCGATGGGGGCAACTGCTTTCCAGAGAGGCCTCGGTGCCATGCATGCACTGGCACATCCGCTCGGCGCTATTTACGATGCGCACCACGGTATGCTCAATGCGATTTTGATGCCCTATGTGTTGAAGGCAAATTACAGTGCAATTAAAGACCGTATTCCAAGACTGGCGCGTTATCTCGATCTGGAACCTGATTTCGATGCATTCCTCAACTGGATTTTGTCGATACGCGAAGAGATCGGTATACATCATCAATTGTCGGCGATTATTTCCGAAGACAGTGGCCTGTCTGAAATTGGTGAAATGGCCGTGGTTGACCCATCGGCTGGATCCAATCCGATATTACACGATGCCAAAGCTTATGCCGACATTGCGAGGAATGCCTATAACGGTATTCTTTAATGGAGAATAGACGGTTTATCCAGTGCGATGTATTCAGTCCGTTACCCACCCAGGGTAACGGACTGGCAGTGGTGGTGGACGGCGAAGGCTTGTCGGATCAACAGATGCAGACATTTGCGGCCTGGACTAATCTGGCTGAGACTACCTTTGTCTTCCCACCAGAGGATGAGAGCGCTGACTACAGGCTACGGATTTTTACCACGACCAGAGAAATGCTATTCGCCGGGCATCCGACCCTGGGCAGTTGCGCAGCATGGTTGCATGCAGGGGGCAAACCAAAACAGAAAAATCTAGTTAGACAGGAATGCGGAGTAGGGATTGTCGATATTGATGTGAGTGGATCTCAATATGCCTTTGTCGCGCCGCCAACCAAAATCGAAGTCATGTCTGAACCGAAATACCAGGATATTATCGATGCCTTGAATATTCCTGTTAAACAGGTTTTACACAGTGCAACTCTGGATAATGGGCCGGTCTGGCAGGTGTTGCAGCTCGAAACCGCCGAGCAGGTTCTGGCGGTCGATTCATCGTTGGTGAAATGGCCTGAGAATAAACCGGTTGGTTTGATCGGTGCGCATGATTCGAATCACGAATGCGATTACGAAGTGAGAATGCTGGCGCCATCGAGTGGCATGAGCGAAGATCCGATCACCGGTTCTCTCAATGCAGCGCTGGCGCACTGGCTAATTTCAGATGGTCGGATCAATGCACCGGTTACCATCGCGCAGGGCACAAAGATAAACCGGCATGGGCGTGTGTCGGTGCAATTAAGGGGTGAGGATGTGTTGATCGGGGGCGATACCCATGTCCTGATTGAAGGGCAGGTCAACCTATAAACCTGGCCTTTGTCATGAAAGCCTGGCAGATTCAAAAAGTTCATCCCGTCGACAGCAACAACGATGCATTGGTTGCCATCATTGATACCACTCGCTGCGCGAACTCAAGCAGGGAGAATCCGTTGTGCCAGGGTGTTGAGGATCGACTAATCCTGATTTTATCCCTGCAATGCCTTTTCCAGTGCAACCATCGGATCGAATATTGCAGATTTCTCTGGTGCATATCTTCGATGCCGGTAACCATTCGATCCTTCGGGTACGTAATCGCTGTGAATTTCATCCTTGCGAGCAATCAGGTCTTTTATCGCGTCAATCAGCGCACGTAAATCCTCTTCGCTGGTATATAGCCCAAGACTGGCGCGCACCATGCCGCGCTTGCGTTCGATATCGGCTTCGGCATTCAGCGCATTAGGGTCCAGATCCATATCCCAGAGTTCGCGTTTGAGCATTTCACGAACGTAGGGATGAGCGCAGAAGCAGCCGTTGCGTACCTGGATATTGTGGTAATCGTTCAACGCGGCGGCGGACAGACCATGGTCGAAGCCTTTGATGTTAAAGGTCATGGTGCCGGTTCTTGGAACATCGTCCGGCGCCGGGCCGTAGAGATTCACTTCATCGATTTCTGATAACTCTTTCCACAGCATGTCGATGA
>JAOUJX010000077.1 GCA_029882955.1 Gammaproteobacteria bacterium | reverse complement strand
CATCACAAGCCCGACCACTCGCAGCCCCAGGTGACTGGCTACCAGACTGGTGGTTACGGGTACGGTTGAGTAGTCGACAATGCCAAACAAGACTGCAAACAAAAGCAGGGTTTCATAACTGGTTCCTACATTTAGTAGCAGCCAAAATGTCAGGCCTCGAATAATGTAAATACAGCCTAACAACAACGGGCGGTTGATGCGATCAGCCAGCCAACCCACGCCAATCATACCGATAAGATTAACGGCAGATAGTAATCCGTAGGCGGTTGCGCCAGGTATTGGCTCGAAACCATGAAACGTTGTGTAAGGTAACAGGTGGGTTTCAATGACTCCGCTAGTAGTATAGCCACAAATCAGGTAACTCCAGAACAGCAGATGGAAAACCCGACTAGTGCACAGTTTTTTTAAATCTGATTTCCAGTTCTGACTGGTAACTGTATGACTCCTGTTACTTTGGCCATCGTCAGGCACAAACCATACCAGCGGAATCATCAGTGCGGTGCCGATAGCGAGTCCTGCAAATCCCCAGCGCCAGCTAAATGACGTCAACAACACCGCTATCAGAGGAACCATCAGGAACTGCCCTGCAGTTGACCCCGAAGTCGCAATACCAGAGGCGAACCCTACATGTCCGGGGTATACACGGGCAACCGCTGCTGCAACCACATGAGTAGCCACGATACCGAAACCAACGCCACCAATAATGCCAAAACCGATTAATAGAACCCACGGATTGGTCGCAAGACTGACAACCATGCAGGATAAGGATACCGCTACCAGGCCAAATAGCAGCGTAAAACGCAGACCTTTACGGTCGAGCATGACACCTGAGATCGGCGCAATAATCGCCATAATTATGAGCGCTATTGCCGCCACATTGGAAGTGAAAGCACGTGACCAGCCAAGTTCGCCCTCCCAAATCGGCATAGCTAACCCAAGCACTGCTCGCGCCGAGTAGGCTAAGGCCAACGCCAAAAATCCTAGTGCGATAACGACAATCGCCCTGCTTGCCAGTTTATTCTCGGATATCTTTGTCATCGAGCTAGACTATGGAGATCGTCATGTGGCATGAAGGACAGCATGTCTATTATTTGCACCAAACTCGGCTGTAAAAACAATTTCACAGGAATGTGGTTTTAGAGACTACGAGAGAATGTGGCGGACATTTATCCGCCACATTGATGTGATACCTAATGGATACCGACAGCGATTTGGCCGATAAATTAAATTCTACAGAAGTAAGACTAACAGTAAGATGATGAGAACCAGGTCGAGCGTGCTAATACCGGCACCGGCAGGCAATTCGTTAATTTTCCCGTTGAGCGCTGCAATTTCTTCATGGGTCATCTGCCCCACTCGTTCACGAGCTGCTTTTTGATCAACGCCAAGC
The DNA here is from genome assembly GCA_029882955.1 of Gammaproteobacteria bacterium. Classification (GTDB taxonomy): domain Bacteria; phylum Pseudomonadota; class Gammaproteobacteria. The sequence continues at coordinate 11,274 of JAOUJX010000077.1, read as the reverse complement.
TCCATGAGCTGTTGTTGTACTTGTTCCTGCTCCAACAGGCTAATCAGTTCGGCCCGCTCGGATTGTAAAAGCATCTCCGGGGTTTGCACCATCGCTGCCTGTGCAGGCATCTGCATCATGAGGGTAAATAACAAACTTAACCAGGTTGCAGGTCTGCTAAGAAATGACATCGCTAACTCCAATTTATGGTGTATGAATTTGAGCAAAAAGACTAATGTACTATTCGATCAGGATCAAGCGCTAACTAAGGAGAAAAATTTCCACCTTTCAATGCCTTTCTACTAATACTCTCTCATTCAGGCAGCCTTCCCTACTTTAACCGGTTGTGTCGTGGCACCCAAAGCAAGACTGATATCCAGACACAAATCTGTCTGATTCAGGGTGTATAGATGGAACTGATCAACACCTTCAGCCGCCAATTGCTCGCACATTGCAACCGCAAGATCGACTGACAATTGATACTGTGCCTGCGGATCGTGTTTTACCTTGTCGAATTGCGAGATATATAAATCGGGTAGGGATGCTCCGCAACGCTGACTGAACGCACTCACTTTATCAATGTCATGAACAGGCAAAATGCCTGGAATAATCGGTTTATCGATACCAATTTTGCAAGCCCTGTCTCTAAATCTTAAAAAACAATCCGCATCAAAGAAATACTGGGTTATCGCACGACTAGCCCCGATATCGAGTTTATATTTTAAATTCTGCAAGTCTTGACTAGCGCTTTGCGCCAGCGGATGAACCTCGGGATAAGCGGCGACGCTAATATCAAAATCTGCAATTTTAAGCAGCCCTTCAACCAGCTCGGCGGCATTCTGGTAACCATCAGTTAATTGCCCGTTGGGGCTGGAATCACCCCGTAGCGCGACTATGTGATCAAAACCGGCGTGATGAAAATCCCGGGCAACAGCATCGACCTGTTGGCGAGAGGCATCCACGCAGGTTAAATGTGCCGCTACCGGCACTGGTGATTCACTCTGCATTGCAATGGCGGTCTCAACAGAAACATTTTGTACCGAACCGAGGGCTCCGTAAGTGACAGAGAAAAATGCTGGATTAAGCCGCTCTAACTGGCCTACTGCCCGCCATAACCGACGATCCATTGCCTGAGAACGCGGTGGAAAAAATTCGTAAGAGAATTCTAATGAGCGACCTTTCATTATCTCACCTTTCAATTATATATAAATATATCTTTATATTTACATTGTTGATAGAGAGTTGTCAAATGTTATATAACATTGGGCAGCTTTATATCCCGATTATTTATCAAAAGTACGGGCTTTAAATATCTGCTTTAACGGTTCGAGCTTATCGAAGCTACCGCCTTGTGCTGTTAAATAACTGAATTTCCGGATTTTATTATTTATATATAGAGCCATTTCAATATTAAGCATCAGCGTGTACAGTTCGAGAAAAATTAGTCTGCGGTTATATCGAAAGTAGAAAAAGCAACCTGCAGCCATAAGACGGGTTTTACGTGATCTTTTTGGAAGTTGGTATTATTAGTTTCGAAGCAGGCACATCTGGTGCCGATAGTAGCGCATAAGACTTTATAGGATACCGGGGTATGGATCAGGGTTTTGAGAGGTTACGTGGCATCAAGTTGTTACTGGCTGAAGACAATGAAATCAACCAGGAACTAACTGTCGAACTCCTGCAAGGATGTGACATTGACATGGTGGTCGCTAACAATGGCCAGGAAGCACTCGAAAAGCTTGACATGGAGCAGTTCGACGGCGTTTTAATGGATTGTCATATGCCTGTCATGGATGGATATCGCGCGACCCAGGCAATCAGAGAACAACCACGCTATAAAGACCTGCCCATTATCGCCGTAACCGCCAATGCAATGGAAGGCGACCGTGAAAAAGCGATTGCTTCGGGAATGAATGATCATATCTCCAAACCGATTCGTCTCGAAAATGTACTACAAACCCTGTCCAAATGGATTCACCCGGATAGCTGAAAAATTCGAATTACTCTCGAAAGATTTTACCGCAGACATCGACGCGGCAAGGGATGATTTAATTGAAGAGTTAAGCCTGGTAGTTAATGCGCTGGGAAAATTAAGCAAGACTAACTAGCGCACATTGGCCGCTCCCTACCGGGTTTACTGGGGTATTGTCGATGTAAATGGCTCGGGTTCAGGTTCTGACCTGGGTTGCAATTCCGGGAAAGGCTCTTTCAAAGCCAGATTTAACTTAACCGTTTCCACGAAGTCATCGGAAGCTGATGTATTCTGTCTCTCCTCTTTTTCAATTTCTTTTTTAGGATTCGCCATATTCATTTTGACGGTTTCTATAAAGGCACTGGCTGGACTTGCAGGGATAGCAGAATCTACGGCAGCTACCGGCCCTGATTTTCTCTGAACCGGTGCCTCCAATTCGAAATCGACGGTAGATTTAGGTTTTTGGACGGAATTCGATTGAGAAACTGAAAACGAAGGCAATGAAGACATGGCTTCCTCAGCCTCGTCTTCCGGTGGATTCGAGTCCAGATCAGGAATTAATTCTGCATTAGGTACTGGAAACGGGGCATCCACCGCAACAGGCTTTTCGTTAAGGGATGAAAGTGTTTTTAGCGATGCCACTGTGGGTTTAGCGGCAGTAACAGCTTTTTCTTCCACTTTTGGGGCTGGTTCTAACAGGGTTTTTACCGGATCAGGCCTCGTCTCGATCACTGGCTCTGCAGCAGCTGGTTTAATAGCACCCTTAACTGCTTTCATCTCAGTTTTTTCGACGGGAGTTTCAATTCTTTTGTACGCCAGTTTAGCTGTCTGCTCCATGCGACTTGCCCCTTTCACCTGAGGATTAAGCGCCTTGCCTACATGAATATCTATCACAGGAGGTGGCATACGAGTCAGATAACCATCAAGCGTCGGTTTCAGGCCATAGGCATCCGTGGTTACACGTAATTTTCTGCTCAGCGCATGCAGTAGTTGCAGCACTATTAAACGTACCGGTGCAGCATCAAAACCTACCCCCATTAAAGCATTACCTTTCATAGAAAATGGTGCAGAGTTTCTCCAGGCAAAACAACCCTGTGTCGCAATAACGGCAGGCAGAGATTTCATATCGACCGACCGGTTATCATCACGACGGTCCTGTATCCAGGCGTTTATAGTATCGACCATCATGGTAGTACTTGTTTTATACCCGCTAAAAGCATAGATGAACGAAAGCGGCCGTCCGATCAAATGGAATCTTGCCGTACGCATCGGATCGGGGTGAACATATTGTTTATTTCCGTTTAATGACAATTGGTTTCGCGCTGCCAGGGCAGCCATAACTTTGGGGTCAATCTGTGGATTCAGGTCTGCTAGCGAAGCACATTGATCGAGAGCTTCGAAAAATGATTTTTTTACTAATTTTGCAGTTACTTCGATGGTCGCTATTACACTTTCGAAAAGATAAATATCGCGACTACCCGGTAAGTCCAGGCGAGGAAAATCTTTTCGGTAAATTATTATATCGAGTTTGCCCGACATTTTCCCACTGGCATCCATAATTTGACCGGAACCAATGCCATAGATTTCAGGGAGAAAGCGTTCGAGAACTGCGCGGATAAACGCGGCTCGAGCAGCATCGTCTTCCAGTTCGTATTTAGCCAGACTACCGAGCGGATCGGACTCTGATTTTAAATATTTCGATATTATTTGCGACCAGTCATCGAAGTTATTCATAATAATAACTACTCCTGCCACTGTTATCGTGGATGTTAATTAACGGACTTCCTTCCTGTCAATCCCGCTGAACACATAAACTTATGCTAGTAATTTAGCCAGTACAAAGGGATTATTCCAGTCCCTACAGATGAATTATTGCTCTAAGTTTACACCATTAACGCATCCGGGGTAAAAAATGAGAATTATCTAACAATGCCGAAAAACCACCGTCGAAACGACTAAACACTTCGTAATTCCTTTTCCGCTTCAATAGGTTATCATATAGACAGCTTTTTCGAGACTGCAAATATTGTGCATTTAATAGACACCGATCAGACCAATTTCGATACCATCTACAAAAATTTTCGATGGGAAATACCCGCCAATTTAAACATTGCCCATCAAATATGCGAACGACATCAAAACAATAAGGACAAGGTTGTCATTTACTATGAAAACGCGGAAGGTGATTGTGCGAGCTATAATTTCGGACAGCTAAAAACTCTTTCTGATCAATTTGCGAACGCTCTAGTTGCCCGGGGGATTAAACGAGGTGATCGCGTTGCTATCGTACTTTCCCAAAGAATCGAAACGGTAATTGCCCATCTAGCCATCTACAAACTCGGGGCTATTGCTTTACCACTGGCTATATTATTCGGGCCAGAAGCTCTTGAATATCGACTACGTGACAGTGGCGCGAGAATCGCCATTACCGATGTCAGCAAGTATGAGACTTTGTCTAATCTGGAATCGTCATTAGATGAGTTGCAACTGGTCATCGGTTGTCATTGCGGAAACCCCGAAACCGAATTCTGGCAGCTTTTAAATCAGGGCAGCACAGATTTTGAAATAGTACAAACCCAAGCCGACGATCCGGCCTGCCTGATTTACACCTCCGGCACTACCGGTCCACCCAAAGGTGCTTTAGTGGCACATAGGGCGATAATTGGTAATTTCACTGGTTTCGAAATGTCGCAGAATTTTTTTCCGCAAGCGAACGACGTGTTCTGGACCCCGGCCGACTGGGCCTGGACCGGAGGCTTATGGGATGGGCTCTTACCCAGTCTTAACTATGGCGTCCCTATTCTGGCCTACGAGGGTAGCGGCTTCGACCCTCAACGCGCCTGTCAATTACTCGAAAAATATCAAGTGACTAACGCATTTATCCCACCAACAGCGTTAAAAATGCTGCGCTCCGTAGACGGCATTAAAGATAAATATTCATTCAATTTAAGAGCCGTTATGAGCGCTGGTGAACAGGTTGGGGAAGAACTTATTCACTGGGGCCGCGAAATTCTCGGTATTACCATAAACGAAATGTGGGGACAGACAGAGTTCAACTACCTGGTCGGAAATTGTTCCGCTATCATGGAACCAAAGCCGGGGTCAATGGGAAAACCTTACCCCGGCCATCGAGTAGATGTTATCGATGATGAAGGTAAAGTTCTCGCTGATGGTGAACATGGCGAGCTCGCAGCCTGGTGCGACGACCCTGTCATGTTCCTGGGCTACTGGAACAACGAAGCAGCAACCGAGAGCAAAAAAACCGGCAACTGGTTTCGCACAGGTGATGTCGGTTATCGCGACGAAGATGGCTTCCTCTGGTTCGTCGGACGCAAAGACGATGTTATTAGTAGCGCCGGTTATCGAATTGGCCCCGGTGAAATCGAAGACTCCTTACTGCGCCACCCGGCTGTAATGCAAGCTGCGGTAATCGGGAAGCCAGATGAGCTGCGCGGTCAAATCGTTAAAGCCTTCGTTGTACTCTCAAATCACCAACAGGCTAGTGATGAGCTGGCAAAGGAAATCCAGCAGTCGGTACGCGAAAGACTCTCAGCACACGAATACCCCAGGGAAATTGAATTCGTCGACACTCTGCCAATGACGACAACCGGCAAGGTGCGTCGTATGGATTTACGTCAACGTGAAATCAATAGTGCTAAGCCGGAGGATTGAGTAAGTTATGATGCCCCAGATTAGTCAACAATCTTTCACCACATAACGCCATCGTAGTATCAAGCTCTCGACGAATAATATCGAGCGCCTGACTCACACCGGCCTCTCCATTCGCTCCCAGTCCATAGATAAAAGCGCGACCAATATATGTACTTTTAGCACCGAGGCATATTGCCTTGAGAACATCCTGCCCGGAACGAATCCCACCATCAAAGTGTACTTCGATATCATTACCAACGGCATCTACAATTGAAGGCAAGGCGCTAATCGAACTTTGCGCACCATCGAGTTGTCTTCCGCCATGATTAGAAACAATGATTGCATCGGCTCCGGTTTTCGCTGCCATCTTTGCATCTTCAGCATCCAGTATGCCTTTTATAATCAACTTGCCACCCCAGCGCTGCTTAATCCAGTCGATGTCATCCCATGATAACCGAGGGTCGAATTGATCTGCCGTCCAGGAAGACAATGAGGATAAATCTCCGACACCTTTAACATGTCCGACAATATTGCGAAAACTATGGCGACGGGTCGTCATCATATTCAAACACCAGCGTGGTCGACTCATTACCTGCAGAGCACTATTGATCGAAAATTTCGGTGGCGCGCTAAGTCCATTTCGCAAATCCTTATGTCGTTGCCCAAGTATTTGTAAATCCAGCGTCAGCATTAAAGCGCTGCAACCTGCTGCTTTTGCGCGGTCTATTAATCTACCGATAAAATCACGGTCTTTCATGACATAAAGCTGAAACCAGAATGGTTTAGTTGTGTGCTCTGCGACGTCTTCTATGGAACAGATGCTCATGGTGGACAGCGTAAAAGGCACACCGAATTTCTCGGCCGCTTTGGCCGCCTTTATTTCACCATCGGCATGCTGCATACCGGTTAATCCGACCGGCGCAAGTGCTACCGGCATCGCCACTTTCTGGCCGATCATTTCAACTTCCAGGGAACGCTCAGTGATATCTACCGCTACTCGCTGGCGTAGCTTTATTTTGCCAAAATCAGACTCATTCTCCCGGTAAGTGGTTTCGCTCCAGGAGCCCGAATCAGCATATTCGTAAAACATACGCGGTACACGGCTGCGTGCGAGTTTTTGTAAATCAGCGATTTCGCATATGGTCGACATTGGCACACTCTACTGTATGATGATTTGAAGTATTATAACGTTTGCTAAAATCAAAATCTCCCTTGTCGATCCATGCTTTCAATTACCAACTTAAACAAATCATTCCAACAGGCCGAAGGTAATGTGGTCGTTTTCAAGGATCTCAACTTTGAAATGGCAACAGGAATATCGGTCGCCTTACTCGGTGAAAGTGGTAGCGGCAAAAGTACCTTACTTCATTTAATCGCAGGGCTGGACCGGGTTGATAGTGGAGAAATACAGATCGATCATTCCCCCGTAACCACAATGACAGAAGCGGCACTGGCAGAATTACGACGACAGCAGGTCAGCCTGGTGTTTCAGCAATTTCACCTGATATCGACATTAAATATCCTCGATAATATTCGCTTTCAGGCCGCCCTGTGCCAACGCTTCGATAACGACTACGAAGCCCTGTTAATCGATAGACTCGGGCTGGCCTCACAGTTAAGGAAGCTTCCTCACCAGCTTTCGCGCGGCCAACAGCAGCGGGTAGCCATTGCTCGTTCGCTGCTGCATAAGCCCGCACTAGTACTTGCCGACGAGCCAACCGGAAACCTCGACGAGCAGTCCAGCCTCGAGGTCATGTCACTCTTCAGCTCCCTGGTAAAAAATTCCGGTAGTAGTCTGCTCATGGTCACCCATAGCAGGGAGATGGCGAGTTATCTCGACCGCGCGGTTTTACTGCATAACGGCAAACTTGGCGAGATCGATGCAGGCTAACCTGGTCTGGGTTCTCAAAGCCGTCTTCAGCCACTACTGGCGGCACGGCTGGCAGACCCTGTTCCTCCTCGTCGGCCTGATCGCCGGTGTCGGTTTATGGAGCGGGGTACAAATTATCAACCAGCAAGCCCGTCTCAGTTATGAGCAGGCCGATTCATTGCTCGGAGTCCAGGCCAGCTACTGGATCAGAAGCCGTACCGATAAAGCCATTGAAGTTGCCGACTATATTAGTTTACGCCGAGCCGGATTCCGACAAATATTCCCTGTCGTCGAAGCCCAGGTCAGTACCGAACAAGGTCAACCGATTAGCATCATCGCAACCGACTTATTCGCCTTACCGAATAATCTGCAGGTCGGTGATGAAGATGACACAGCTGCCGACTGGCTCAGTTTTGTGCAGCCTCCTTATCGAGCCTGGGTTCCCGGGGAACTGGCGAATGAACTTAAACTCGAGACTGGAGATCAACTGTTACTACGCGACGGACGACGACTGCCTCCGGCACTGATTAAAAATCACAGTCAGCAGGGGCGACAGATATTAATGGATATAGCCGCTTCATTTGAATTATTAAATCGCGAAACATTCAGTTATCTGGTCGTCGGAAATATCGAGGCCGGTCAAATTTCTCAACTGGAAACCCTGTTACCGGATCGGATGGAACTGGTAGAAAATCAACAACATCTCGACTTACGGGAACTAACCGAAAGCCTGCACACCCATCTGAGCGCGATGAGTTTGCTGTCCTTCGCAGTCGGACTGTTCATTGTTTTTAATGCCGTGAGGTTCTCGCTCTGGTATCGCCGTGCCACTTTTTTGAGTCTGCGTTTAATGGGTGTTAGCGCGTCTTTACTGCTGAGTGCTGTATTAATAGAAACTCTTTTATGGAGCCTGATCGGTGCGGGTGCCGGCATTGTAGTCGGCCTGCAAATCGGAAAAGTGTTACTACCCGGTCTCGGCGCCAGCCTCCATAGCCTTTACGACGCAACCGTGGATACGCAACTCATCTGGCAATTCGATACCCTGTTCAAAGCCTGGGGTATCACATTACTGGGTTTATTCTGGGCGCTCACCTGGCCCCTGTACCAACAGCTCAGGCGCAATAGCCTTCCCGCCAACCTGATCAGTCGGGTGAGCCTCGATGAACGCCGATCCAGACATTATCTGGCGCTGAGTTCGTCGGCATTAATCATCCTCTCGGTCATTCTCTATCCGCGCATCGATAATGCGATCAGTGGTTTCCTCTTATTGGGGTTAATACTATTTGGCGCCGCCTGGCTTTTGCCCACCCTGCTCGCCTTCACACTGCGACTGCTATCAGGTCTGACCAGCAAAAGTCAGCTCGTCACCCGCTGGTTAATCGGTGACGGCTGGACACAGCTGCCCGCGCTGCGCACGGCGATGATGGCGTTGCTGCTGGCGATGACTGCTAACCTCGGTGTCGGTACACTGGTCGATAGTTTCCGCAGCGCCTTCGTCGGCTGGCTCGAAGTCCGGCAGAGTGCTGATATTTATTTACGTGCTTCACAAATAGATTATGAGCGCCTGCTTGATCCGCAAAAATCATCAGTCTGGTTAGCGGATAGTCATCGACGAATCGGGCTTACCAGCCGCTGGCAAGGTAGGCCGGCATTAATCCGTGGCGTCGACACCCTTGCACCGGATAGTCTCCAGCTGCCGCTGGCACAGTGGTCTGAGGAGACTGCGGAATCAACCTTGAAAGTCTGGCAAACCGAAAAAAACACCCTGCTCGCCAACGAACAGGTTCATTATTTAGCCGGAATACGATTAAACCAGACCATCCAGCTAAAAACTGACCAGGGTCCGGTCGACTATCGGGTCATCGGCTTCTTCTATGATTACGGCAACCCGAACTACCAGTTCTACCTGCCCTACGATGAAGTAGTCAGCTACTGGAAACAATATCATCCTCGAGGTGTCGCTCTGTGGCTGAATAACAACGACACGATAACCCTGCAACTGGCCCAACAGGCAATGCGCGATGCAGGCGCTGAAACCGGCGACTGGATTCTGCAAAACCAGGTCAGGAAACTGTCGCTGAATATATTCGAACGCACTTTCACTATTACCGCGGCAATGAATGCGCTTACCATGATCGTCGCCGCCATCGCATTACTGGCTTCCCTGCTGGCGATATTACAGGAGCGATTACCCCAGTTCGCGCAATGGCGAGCACTGGGTGTTCGCTCACAGGAACAAATGCTCATCATCGCCTGCCCAATATTAATATTCGTATTCGTTGCCTGGCTACTGGCGATCCCACTCGGTGCGCTATTGAGCTGGATACTCATTCATAAGCTCAACATCGTCAGTTTCGGCTGGAGCATGCCCATGCGCTGGGACATACTGCCAGCCATCCAGCTCGGCGGCGTCATCCTATTAGTCGTCGCTGCTACCTTAATGCTGGCCAACTGGCAACTCCGGCGTCGAATGCCCAATGCGCTGGCCCAGCTCGGTGAACTGGCATGAGGGTATTATTCATATTTTTCTATCTACTATCGCCTGCTGCCATTTCCGCCGATAATTTTGAAATACTACGTAATGATGTCGAAGGATTTGCCAAAGTCGCACCCGGTAAGCATTTCGATTTCCCTGCCGATCACGGTCCCCACTCTGACTACCGAATCGAGTGGTGGTATCTGACTGCCAACCTCAAAGACCAACAGGGCAGACATTGGGGAATCCAGTGGACACTTTTTCGAAACGCATTGTCTGCCGAGCCAGCCAAACAGGGCTGGTCGAATAATCAGCTTTGGATGGCACATGCGGCAATCACCACTCCCCGCGGACACCAATTTGAAGAACGTTTCGCGCGTGGCGGCATCGGTCAGGCAGGCGTAAATTTAGAGCCACAGTTCGAAGCCTGGATCGATGACTGGATTTGGCAATCGGAAACTAAATCGCTTTTCCCGGCACAGCTTAAGTTCCGCATTGCCGACAGGGAGATTGATATGCAGTTGAGCAGCGAGGCCAGTTGGGTATTGCATGGTGACGCTGGCTATAGTCAAAAATCTGAACAGGGGCAGGCCAGTTATTATTACAGTCAACCTGAAATTCAAATTGCCGGTACTATTAACGGGCAGCCTTTATCAGGTAGAGCCTGGCTGGACAGAGAATGGAGCTCACAGCCACTAGCCGAAAACCAGCTCGGCTGGGACTGGTTTTCATTGCATTTGAATGATGGTAATAAACTCATGCTTTATCGATTGCGACACAAACAAGGCAAGCACTGGTTGAGCGGCAGTTGGGTCGATGCTGATGGCAATACAAGACATTTACACAGTGAAGCGATTCAGTTATCAGAAAAAGACTTTCGCCAAATTAAAACATCCGATAACGATGAAATAATTCTGCCGCTCGGCTGGCAAATCAACTTGCCTGAACTGAATCGCCAATTGATTGTTAAACCACTTTATGACCAACAATGGATGGCGACCAGCTTTCCTTACTGGGAAGGCGTGGTATTGGTTGATGATGAAAATGGTGTGCGAGTTGGTGAGGGGTATATGGAATTGACGGGGTATCAGTCACCGTAGGGGCATCCTTAGTGGATACCCTGCAGTATTAGATCTGGTTTAATATCTTCCTCACTGGCGTCGGCAAACCAAATTCAGCCAGTCGGTTATACGGCACCAATTTAATATTTTGATTGTCGGAAATTTTTCCAGGCAAAGTACCCAATTCGATATTGGCCACCGATATATCCAGACTAAAATGCGTAAACTGGTGCCTTAGTAAATTTTCGCTGACTGACATACATGA
>JAOUJX010000076.1 GCA_029882955.1 Gammaproteobacteria bacterium | reverse complement strand
CTTGGCTTCGTGTGTCGCCTTATGCGCGAGCATGGGCTGACCGACAATATCACCGATAGCAAATATGTTTGGCACATTGGTACGCATCTGATTATCAACAGAAATAAATCCTGCTTCGTCAACCTCCACGCCCGCGTTAGCCGCACCTATCTTTAAGCCGTTTGGACGACGCCCCACAGCAACCAGGACCTTGTCGTATACCTGGGGATCGGGCGCTTTGTCTCCTTCGAAGCTGACTTTCAGTCCGTTCTTCTGCGCCTTGATTTCAGAGACTTTGGTTTTCAGGTAAATCGCTTTATATCTTTTAGATATAAGCTTGCTCAGGGGTCTGACGAGGTCTTTATCGCAACCAGGAATGAGGCTGTCCATGAACTCAACGACAGTAATTTCCGAGCCTAACGCATCGTAAACTGTCGCCATTTCCAGACCAATAATACCGCCACCAACGATGAGTAATTTTTTGGGTACATCGGTTAAATCCAGCGCATCGGTGGAGTCCATTAACCGTGGATCATCATTCGGAAAAGGCGGGATTTCAGTGGCCTGAGAACCTGCCGCGATAATGCAATTTTCGAAACGAATATGAGTGATTTTGCCATCTTTTTCGACCGCCATAGTATTAGCATCGACAAAACTACCCAGGCCGGTAACCACTTCAACCTTGCGTTGCTTTGCCAGCGCTTTCAAGCCACCGGTCAATTTATTAACCACCTTATCTTTAAAGCCTCGCACGCCATCTAAATCAATTTTTGGTTTACCAAAATCGATACCATTGGCTTTCATATGCTCGGCCTCGTTGATCACCTGCGCTGTATGCAATAACGCTTTGGAGGGAATACAGCCGACGTTCAGGCAGACGCCGCCGAGTGAATCGTAACGCTCGACCAGAGTGACCTTTTTACCCAGATCTGAGGCTCTAAATGCTGCGGTGTAACCCCCGGGGCCAGCGCCTAACACTAGTACTTCGGTTTCCATATTTGCTCCACTATTTGAGATTTTTGGCGAACTAGACTGATCGATAGCTGTATCATCGGCAGCTGCGGGAATATCGGTCGATTCGACAGTACCGAGCTGACTCCCAACAGAAATTTTGTCGCCGACAGCAACAGTCACTGTTTTAATTTTTCCCGCAAAGGGGGAAGGAATATCCATGGTAGCCTTGTCCGACTCCAGCGTCACCAGTGGATCTTCCTGATTGATACTACTACCTACGGTGATATGTACTTCGATGACTTCGACGCTTTCAAAGTCCCCAATATCTGGCAGATTTAGCTCTTTTATACTCATTCTTTACAATAAAACCCTTCTAATGTCTGCGATGACCTGGCTCAAATAACTGGTGAACCTGGCACCCTGTGCACCATCGATGACCCGATGATCATAGGATAGCGCTAGCGGTAAAATTAAGCCTGGACGAAAGCTGCCATCGTCCTGGTAAACCGGTTGCATTTTGGCTTTGCCCACACCGAGAATCGCAACTTCGGGGGCATTAACAATCGGTGTGAAATGCGAACCGCCTATTCCGCCAAGGCTCGAAATGGAGAAACAACCGCCCTGCATATCTTTAGGTGCCAGTGTGCCGTCTCGCGCGCGACCAGCGGTATCGGAAAGCTCTGCAGCCAGATCAAACAGTCCTTTCTGATCAACCTCTCGTATCACCGGGACGACCAGACCATTCGGCGTATCAACCGCGACACCGACATTGTAATATTTCTTCAGAATCAGTCGCTCCCCGCTGCTTTCCAGCGAGGCGTTAAAATTCGGAAATTCCTTCAGCGCAGAAACGACAGCTTTCATCATGAACACCAGCGGCGTGAGACGAACGCCGCGCTTGTCTGCCTCTTTGGCTAGCGATTTCCGGAAAGCTTCCAGATCGGTAATATCAGCTTCGTCGAACTGCGTGACATGCGGCACGCTAACCCAACTGCGATGCAAGTGGGCACCCGAAATTTTCTTGATACGGTTTAAATCGATCGCTTCAATATCACCGAATTTAGAAAAATCGATATCCGGCATAGCTGCAATGTGGATGCCACCGCCGCCTGCAGCTGCACCACCACTCATGGCTGACTTAATAAATGCTTTGACGTCTTCCTTAACGACCCGCCCTTTCGCCCCACTGCCTATCACCTGATCGAGGTTGACACCCAGTTCACGCGCGTAGCGACGAATCGACGGACTCGCGTGTACCAGGTTACCCGACCGATCATCGCCCGATACCGGCGGTGGCGCCTTTCTTACAGAACTCGGTGCAGAGTCAGGCGCAGTGGTCTCAACTTGAGCTGTCTCATTGTCAGTGATTTTTTCTGGTTTTGGCTCCTCCATCGGGACGGGTGGGGCGGAAGCCTTAACTCCGACCGCCGAAGATTCGATGATCGCAATATCGGTACCTTCGGATATCCTGTCACCGGCCTTAACCAGTACCGATGAAACTTTACCCGCGACCGGGCTAGGTATCTCCATCGTCGCCTTGTCTGACTCAAGAACAATAATCGAGTCTTCGGCCTGAACCTGATCACCGACGGCAATCAGTACCTCAATAATTTCAATTTCATCAAAATCACCGACATCGGGGAGTTTAATTGTTGTTAATTCTGCCATTATTATCTCCTCTCCAACCGACTACACGGTCATCGGGTTGGGTTTCTCTGGATCAACGCCGTATTTCTTGATGGCTTGCTGGACAACCTTATTGTCTATTTCGCCATCGTCGGACAGGGCTTTCAGCGCTGCAATAGCAACATAATACCGGTTAACTTCGAAGAACGTTCGCAGGTTTTCTCGGGTATCACTACGACCGTAACCGTCAGTACCCAGAGTCACGAATCGACCCGGCATAAATTCGCGTAGCTGACCCACAAAAGCACGAGTGTAATCTGTCGCCATCACCGCAGGACCTTTACGCCCGTTCATTTGTGTTTCGAGATAACTTTTCCTGGCCTTTTTAACCGGGTGTAACTGATTCCAGCGACTACAATCGCTAGCCTCGCGGGCAAGTTCATTGACACTGGTAACGCTCCAGACATCAGCATTAATATCGAAATCGGCTTTAAGCAACTCCGCTGCAGCAATGACTTCACGCAATATCGTGCCGGAACCCATGAGCTGTACCTTTTTGCCTTTTTCATCGCCTTCCTGGAAGCAGTAAATACCTTTGATGATGCCTTCTTCGGCCCCCTTTGGCATCGCCGGATGTGCGTAGTTTTCGTTCATCACGGTGATGTAATAAAACACTTTGTCGTTTAACTGATACATGCGTTTCATACCCTGTTGGATAATCACCGCCAGTTCGTAGGCAAAAGTGGGATCGTAGGAGACACAATTGGGGATCGTACCTGCGACGATCAGGCTGTGGCCATCCTGGTGCTGCAGGCCTTCACCGGCTAAAGTGGTGCGACCCGCTGTACCGCCCATGAGAAACCCGCGCGCCTGCATATCACCCGCCGCCCAGGCCAAATCACCAATACGCTGAAAACCGAACATCGAGTAATAAATGTAAAATGGAATCATGTTGATGCCATGCGTGCTATAGGCCGTTGCCGCTGCAATCCACGATGACATTGCACCCGCTTCGTTAATGCCTTCCTGCAAGATCTGGCCTTTTTTATCTTCGCGATAATACATCACCTGATCAGAATCCATGGGCTCGTATAGCTGACCCTTGAAGGAGTAAATACCCAACTGGCGAAACATACCTTCCATACCAAACGTACGGGCTTCGTCTGGTACGATGGGCACGATATTTTTACCGATTTGTTTATCCCGCGTTAACGATGAAAGAATTCGCACGAAAGCCATTGTGGTTGAAAACTCTCGATCTCCGCTATCCTGTAACAGGGCATCGAAGGTTTTCAGACCTGGAATCACCAGCGGCTCGGAGGTATCTTCGCGAACCGGCATAAAGCCACCGAGGTTTTCCCGCTGTTTTTTCAGATACAGATCTTCGACGCTTCCCTCGGGAAAGCGATAAAAAGGCGTGTTCAAAATATCTTCGTCGTTGACAGGAATATTGAATCGATCACGGAATGCTTTCAGTGCCTGCTCACCCATTTTCTTTTGCGAGTGAGTAATATTCTGGCCTTCACCAGCCTCACCCATACCGTAACCCTTCACTGTCTTGGCAAGGATGACAGTCGGTCGATCTTTATGCTCAACAGCTTCAGCATAGGCGGCGTAAACCTTGTGCGGATCGTGTCCACCGCGATTCAATCGCCAGATATCCTCGTCGGACATGTCGGCGACCATGTCTTTTAATTCGGGGTACTTACCGAAGAAGTGCTCCCGGGTATGCGCACCACCTTTGGCTTTGTATGCCTGGTATTCGCCATCTACTGCCTCTTCCATTCGTTTGCGCAGTAAGCCATCATCATCCTTGGCGAGTAGCGGATCCCAGTAAGAGCCCCAGATTACTTTGATAACATTCCATCCAGCACCACGGAATACCGCTTCGAGCTCCTGAATAATTTTACCATTGCCGCGTACCGGCCCGTCGAGTCGTTGCAAATTACAGTTAACTACAAACACCAGATTGTCGAGATTTTCACGGGAAGCCAGAGATATGGCACCAAGAGATTCCGGCTCATCCATTTCACCGTCGCCCATAAATGCCCAGACTTTACGATTCTGCTCGGGCATCATTTCACGATTTTCCAGGTACTTAAGGAAACGAGCCTGATAAATCGCCATGATCGGGCCGAGCCCCATCGATACCGTTGGAAATTGCCAGAAGTCTGGCATCAACCAGGGGTGTGGATAAGACGACAGGCCGTTTTCGTCCAGCGCTTCCTGACGAAATGCCTTTAACTGCTCTTCACTGATACGACCTTCAAGAAAAGCGCGGGCGTATACACCCGGAGCAGAATGCCCCTGAAAAAACACCAAATCCCCCTTATTATCGTCGGTCGGTCCGCGGAAGAAATGATTGAAACCAACATCGTACAGGGTCGCTGCCGAAGCAAAACTGGCAATATGCCCCCCCAGCTCCGAAGACTTTTGATTAGCGTGGACAACCATCGCCGCCGCATTCCAGCGAATCACCGATCTAATCGTATGCTCGATAGCCTGATCTCCCGGAATCGGTCGTTGAGTAGATACCGGAATCGTATTTACGTAAGCAGTGTTGGCCGTATACGGTAAATAAGCGCCAGAACGGCGAGCCTTATCGATTAATTTTTCAAGCAGGAAATGGGCACGCTCGGGGCCTTCCCGATCAAGAACAGACTCCAGTGACTCAATCCACTCCTGAGTCTCCTGGGGGTCAAGATCGTTTTCATCTACCATGGTTCACTCGCCTTGTTATTAAATTGATTCAAAAATAAACATTGATATGCTGGCGCATTATACGGCATATTTGTCGGCCGACGATCTAAACCATCATAACTTTTCACGATATTAATAGTTGAATTCCCCTATAAATCAAATTAATCATGGATAAACTCTCGATCATCCGCCCCGATGACTGGCATTTGCATTTGCGCGATACACCCTATCTCGAAGCGGTAGTCCCGCACACTGCCCGCCAGTTTGCTCGCGCTATCATCATGCCGAATTTACAACCACCGGTACGTCACTGCGATGATGCCAGTGCTTATCGAAAACGTATCCTGGCGGCTCTACCGGACAGTAGCAATTTCCAGCCTTTGATGACTTTATACCTAACCGATAATACCTCGGTAAAAGAAATCGAGCGGGCCAGCCAGTCTGACTTTATCTTTGGCGCGAAACTTTATCCCGCAGGTGCGACGACTAATTCGGACGCCGGGGTCACTAGTCTCAAACATATTTATCCGGCGCTTGAGGCGATGCAAAAGCACGGCCTGGTTCTGCAAATTCACGGTGAAGCAACCGGCCCCGAAGTCGACATTTTCGACCGCGAGAAACAATTTATTGACACCCGCCTGAAGTCGATTCACGAGGATTTCCCTGAGCTTCGTATTGTCTTCGAGCACATCACCACGGCGGACGCTGTCGACTTTGTTGAATCACAAAACGAATACATCGCTGCGACTATTACCGCTCATCATTTACTCATCAACCGCAATGCGATGTTCACCGGAGGGATTCGTCCGCATCATTATTGCCTGCCTGTCGCCAAGCGAGAGGTTCACAGACAGGCGCTTTTAAAGGCGTCCACGAGCGACTCGGTGAAATTCTTTGCCGGCACAGACAGCGCACCACATGCTCGTAACACGAAAGAAGCCGCCTGCGGATGTGCAGGTATATACTCGGCTTACTCAGCGGTCGAACTTTACGCGGAAGCTTTTGAATTAGCTGATGATTTCAGCCACTTTGAAGATTTCATGAGTGTAAACGGCCCAAATTTCTATCAATTGCCGGTAAATGACGACATAATCCAGCTGCAAAAAATCAACTGGAAAATTCCAGATTCCCTCGACTACCCCAACGATGAGTTAGTTCCGTTTAAGGCTGGAGAAATACTAAAGTGGAAGTTAATAAATAATGACTGATTTTACGCCCCTCGCACAACGCTTCAGGGGTTATTTACCGATTGTCGTTGACGTCGAAACCGGTGGTTTTAACGAACAAACAGATGCTCTACTACAAATCGCTGCAGTCATTGTTGACATAAACGAAGCCGGTCAATTCTACTGTGCCGAAACCGTCGCCTGCCACGTCAACCCTTTCGCGGGTTCCCGGCTCGATCCTAAATCAATGGAAGTAAACGGTATCGACGTCGATCATCCATTTCGGATGGCCGTCGATGAAAAAATAGCTTTACCAAAAATATTTAAACCAGTACGCGCTGCGCTTAAAAAACACAACTGCACCAAGGCCATTTTAGTCGGGCATAATGCACATTTTGATTTAAAGTTTATTAATGCTGCCGCAGAACGTAGCGGCATAAAGCGCAATCCATTCCACCCGTTCAGCACCTTCGACACAGTATCGCTAGCGGGGCTGGTATACGGGCAAACCGTCCTGGCACGATCCGTTAAAGCGGCTAACCTGGAATGGAATGCGAGTGAAGCACATTCCGCCATTTATGATGCCGAGATGACCGCCGAGCTTTTTTGTAAAATAATTAACAATACCCCTTTCAGGCCTTCCGCGGTAGAATCGTAGGTTCTATATAAACCAGCCCAATTACGATAACGACTATTCCCTTGCGCAAAGAAGATTTATCCATCATTGTCGTCGACGATTTGCACTTTAGTCGCGAAGTTGTCAAATCAGGCTTACTGAAGTCGGGTTTTTCCGACATCCGCACAGCTGCGTCGGCCGACGAAGGTATGTTTCTGCTCAACGAACGCCGAGCCCATGTTGTCCTCGCCGATTTCTGGATGCCGGGTTTGAACGGTCTGGAAATGACCGATTTGATTCGGCGCTGGGACGAAAATAATGATCGTTATACTGGCGTCATCTTGCTCACGGCGGAAGATGCCACCTCTAGCATTGTGGTAGCCTTTGACCGAGGTGTTGACGATTTTCTTTCCAAGTCTGCTAATCAGTTCGAGCTGGCTGCTCGTGTCTACGGTGCTGCCAGAAACGCTTTCCAGCAAAATGAACTACGCGAACGCACGCGAGCGGTAAGTGAGCAGTTTATGCGTATCAGACAGTTTAACCAGCAGGATCCGGAAACCAATCTACCAAATAAGGCTCAACTGGAGTCCCATCTTGAAGCTTTAATATCACATTGTTCAACCCGGGGTGGTGGTATAGCACTGGGTCTCATTGAAGTTTCTACCGATAATGGAAGTTTACGTAGTGGCACCCTTAAAACTGTTGCCAATTCCTTGCAACTGGCATTGCGGCCTCTGGATATGGTGTCGCGTTATGACGCCAACACTTTTGCAATAGCACTTTGTTATCAAGAGCCTCTGGTATTTGATACTGAAATGTTTCAACGTTTGATTTCCAGTATAAAACGGCACACCAACGACACTAGCGACGAGGGCAAACCGTTGAATATGTCTGCCGGTGTGTGGCATGGACACAAATTCAATCCCCGCCCAACAGTCATCGATATTATTTCGGCTGCCCAGGACGCGTCTGAACTAATCGCATAAAAAAAGTCGTAAACAAAAACCCCGGAACGAATGCCGGGGCTTTTACGTCAGACAACTCGACTCGCTAGTTCAATTTTCTTTTTTAGCGACGGCGGCAGCGGCCAATTTCTCCAGATCACCGGATTCGTGCATCTCTAGAGTAATATCGCAACCGCCAATTAATTCACCATCGACATAAACCTGGGGGAAAGTCGGCCAATCAGCAAAGCGTGGCAAATTCTGAAATATCTCTGGATCAGCCAGAACATTAACATAAGCAAACTCAAGATTAAGCGATTTGAGTGCTTCCGCGGTTCGGCTGGAGAACCCGCATTGTGGTAATTGCGGTGTGCCTTTCATATAAATAATAACCGGGTGGGTATCCACCTGCTGCTGTATACGTTCGAGAACGTCCATCAAATTTCCTCTCAATAACTGACTAAATTAGTTGGTTATTATGATATCCGTTTTTGTGAATAGATAACAACCCCGCGTTTCAATATTCTGCTTAGATATGTTGCTGCAGCCAATATTCAAGTAGTGCGCTATGCCAGAGCTTGCTGCCGTTGAGGCGAGTGAAATGCTGTTCGGGCTCGCGCAAGAGCTTATCGATATAACTCTGGTTGAAAATTCCACGCTCCCGGCTCACCTGGCTATTCAACGTATCGGCCATAAACTGATAAAAATCACCACGCACGTATTTGAGTGCCGGCATCGGAAAATAGCCCTTGGGGCGATCGATAACCGCGTCGGGTATAAGGCCACGTGAAATTTCCTTTAGAATCCCCTTGCCCTGATGTTTGAGTTTCAGTTCTGGCGGACAGGCGGCAGCCAGCTCTACGAGGTGATGATCCAGAAACGGTACCCTTGCCTCCAGACCCCAGGCCATTGTCATGTTATCGACTCGCTTGACCGGATCGTCAACAACGAGAGTAGTCACGTCAAAACGTAACACGGCATCCATGAAAGTATCGGCGTGCTCGGTTTCGAGAGCCCGCTGGATCAGCGCAGCCGTATGATCTTCTCCACGATAAGCAGTGGTGACAGTTTCACAGAACTCTGTGTGATCACGATCAACGTAATTAGACGCAAATCGCTGGACCGGCGACCCGGAGGCGGCGAGCATGCGACCATACCAGAAATAGCCGGCGAATACTTCGTCTGCACCCTGCCCGCTTTGTACCACTTTCACCGCTTTGGACACCTGTTCAGACAGCAGATAAAAAGCCACAGCATCCTGCCCAAACATCGGTTCGGCCATAGCATTGACAGCCCCGGGTAACCGCTCCAGCACATTTGCGTTGGGAATTAAAAATTTGTGATGATCCGTATCATAACGCTGCGCAACAGCATCGGAAAATTCAAATTCGTTACCCTTTTCTTCCGGCTGATCTTCAAATCCGATGCTGAAGGTTTTTATCTTATTAACGCCGGCCTCGGCCAGTAACGCCACCAGCAAGCTGGAATCCAGTCCGCCAGAAAGCAAAACACCAACGGGTACGTCAGCAATATCGATGCGTCTTTTGACCGCCTCTCGTAGCGCATCGTGAATGAGATGATTCCATTCCTCGGTACTTTTTGCCTCCCTCGGTCTATGGGCTTTTAGTTGCCAATATTGATGCTCTTCTACCGAACCATCTGCCCTGATATTCATCTGATAACCCGGGCGACATTTACGAATACCTTTTAACAAGGTACGCGGAGCCGGTATAACCGCGTGTAAACTCAGTTGAAAGTGCAGACCAACCGGATCAATCGAAGTATCGCATTGACCGGTGGCCAGCAGCGCCTGGGGATTGGATGCAAAGTAAAATCCGGCCCTGGTCTTAGCATAGTACAGAGGTTTAATACCCATGCGGTCACGCGCCATAAAAAGATTCTGCGACTGCCGGTCCCAGATCGCGAAAGCGAACATACCATGCAACTTTTCGGTACATTGCTCACCCCAGCGAGCATAGGCGTTGATAATCACTTCGGTATCACTATGCGAACGAAACTGATAACCCGCCGCAATCAACTGCTCGCGTAATTCCGGATAGTTATAAATCGTGCCATTGAAAACAATCGAGTACCGATTACTGACATCTTGCATTGGCTGATGACCCAGTTCGGATAAATCGATAATCGATAATCGCCTGTGACCGAGCATGACAGGCCCATCACGCCACAAACCTTCATCATCCGGACCCCGGCGAGCAACTTTTGTCGACATGGCTTCGGCGACTGCATCATCAACCAGTTGATCAGTAAAACTTAGCGCTCCAAACAAACCACACATATAACCTCACAAAATTTAAGTATTTTTGATAAATTTCAACGGCTTAAGATTGATTCATTGCGCCAGATTCGGAAAGTCCTTATACTCCGCCGCGTACCATGAGGAAGTCACGATAATAGCATCAATATTCGTCTTCTCGTATTCTAAACATATAAACTGGGGAGTCATCAATGAATCCATTAAAATCGATACCGGGCACGATAATTTCGGGCTTTGTACTAGCAATTGTACTGATGTTTGCATTGGGTACGACTGGCACTGTTAACCCATGGGAATTTTGGGTGTGGATGCACGCACTAGCCGGCATTACCTGGATTGGCCTGCTTTATTATTTTAATTTCATACAGGTGCCAGCAGTTGCTACAGCACTATCTGAAGCTGACAGCGGTGGACCGGGTGCTGCAGCCATCAATAAATATATTGCCCCGAAAGCTTTGTTCTGGTTCCGCTGGGCTGCCCTGGCAACCTGGCTTACCGGGGCTATGGCTCTTGAAGCCATGCACGGTGGCGAAGGTTCAGGTGTCGTCGCTGCTTTCACCTTTGCCGAGGGCTTTCAGATTATTGGTATGGGTGCCTGGCTAGGTACTATCATGTTGTTTAATGTCTGGGGGCTCATCTGGCCCAACCAGAAGAAAATTCTCGGTCTTGACGGTAAAACTCACGAACCCGAAGCCATTGCCAAAGCCAAATTTGTCGCATTAATGGCCTCACGCACTAATACCCTGCTATCCGTACCCATGTTATTTGCTATGACTGCGCAGGGACACGGCATGTTGTTCTAACAGATAGTCAAACTGGAAGAATTTAAAAGCCCCGCATAGCGGGGTTTTTTTATGCGGGAATTCCTGCCGCGATCATTCGGTCGCACAAAAGTTGATGCTTGCATAAATCCTGGTAAGTCTCAAACTGGGTGAAAATATTTGCTGACGACTTTGGCTCCATCTCAATGGCTTTCCGAGCGACTACCATGGCTTCTTCGACTTTTTTAAGCGCCATATACGAGGCCGCAATAAGAGCATAGTCATAAGCCTCCATATCCCAGTTTTTATTGTAGGCATCGATCGATTTCTGATATTCGCCCATGCTGTAGTAGACGATCCCTAATTCCATCCAATACCACCCCGGATGAAGTGGATTGAGCCTCATTGCACGCTCGACTGCCGTTATCGCTTCATCATATTGATCAGTGTAAGCATAATAACGCCCGATCTTTACCGCGATATGGGCATCGTTCGGGCTAAGCCGAATCGCCTCCTGAAAATGATGGCCGCTTAGTTGATAATTACGTAGATATAAATAAAAAGAGGCCAGGATACGATGCGTTTCACTTTCCCTGTCATCCAGTTTAAGCACCTGTTTAGCTTCCTCCAGCGACTCATGAATTAGCTGTTCCGATTTTAGCTCCCACATGGAAGCTTTGGTGCATAGAATCCAGGCACGGGCGCGAGCGAATCTGGGATCAAGATTTATTGCCTGAGTAAACTCTTCGAAAGCTTTCACATAGTTATGGTAGCTGGCATAGCCATTTTTATGATAAGACAGCCCTCTTAACAGGTGATCATAGGCTCGAAGATTTTCGGTTCCTCGCGAATGAGCTCGATCTGTTTCAATCTTCCGAATTTGTCCGCTGATTGTCGAAACAACCGTTTCGGTTATTTCATCCTGAATACTTAAAACCTGATCAATAGGCCGATCAAACTTTTCGGCCCAGATATGATTCCTGGTATTAGCATCGATCAACTGTGCATTAATCCTGACCTGGTCCTGAGTACGGCGAACGCTGCCTTCAACCAGGTAATCAATGGGCAGATCTCCGACAAATTTATTGAAATCGGCAGATTCGCTACTGAACTGGAATGCGGTATGCCGTGAAATTACCTGAATATCTGTAAATCGGGAAAGCTCAGTCGTGATATCTTCACTCATACCTTCGGCAAAATATTGCTGTTCCGGGTCCGAGCTCAAATTTTGAAAAGGCAGTACCATCACTAAAGGCCCTGTATTTTTGGAACTCTCGGTCGAGTTATCAACCGTGAGAGAAGTCAGGTCACTACCATGATTGATCACTTCCTCGATTCCGGCAATAAATTGATAGCCTCTACCGTGCACCGTCTTGATGCTCGACTGCCTATGTCCGTTATCACCAATCAGTTTACGAGCCGATTTGATGTGATTGCTTAAAGAAGTATCTGAAACAACTCTTCCCGACCATATCTCATCGAATATTTCTGCCCTGGAAACCAGCCTGCTTCTATTAACGATCAGGTAACTCAACAAATCGAATACCTGAGGTTCTATCGCAACCTGACTTCCGGCTTTGCTTAGCTGGTAGCTTTTTGTATCGAGCTCAAACTCCCCAAATCTATATATCATAGCTACCAGCCACAACTCCGTTCTAAAG
>JAOUJX010000429.1 GCA_029882955.1 Gammaproteobacteria bacterium | reverse complement strand
CGTTGAGCATGGAGAATGTCGAACTCCACGATGTCGTTAAGTCTAGTATCGTAATGACGCGAGCTATGGGAAAGAAATACGGCGTAGAAGTTATCGATAAAATGACTTATGACCAATTGCCCAGGGTCTATGCAGACGCGACCAGGGTGAATCAGGTTCTCCTCAACCTTTTGAGCAATGGAGTTAAATATAATCGAGTCGGCGGAGTGGTGACGATTTCCTCGAGTATGACCGACGACGGGATGGTGCGCCTTTCCATTGCCGATACCGGACCGGGTATTCCCCTCGATAAGCAAGATGGTCTGTTTGTTCCGTTCAATCGATTGGGTGCGGAAGGGAAGAATATTGAAGGTACGGGGATTGGCCTATCACTAACGAAGAAGATGGTTGAATTGATGGGGGGAAGGATCGGCTTTGAAACTACCGAAGGTCACGGTTCTATCTTTTGGGTCGACTTCGCCATCGGACAGACGGAGGGGTTAATCAGGGAAACTGATATGAAAACCAAACCGCGTAAGGATTCTACCAACGATGAATCGCTTGTTCGTCAGACGGTCCTTTATGTCGAAGATAATCATGCCAGCCTGGAATTGATGAAGAGAATTTTGGATCGTATCGGTAATATACGGCTTGTCAGCGCCCATACGGCAGAGCTCGGTCTTGTCGTGGCAGAAGAGGAAAAGCCCGATCTAATTCTTATGGACATCAACCTACCCGGCATGGACGGTTTCGAGGCACTAAATCGACTGCGTGGACTAGATGCAACGCGGTCCATTCCCGTTATCGCAATCTCTGCCAATGCGATGCCTCACGACATCGAGAAGGGAAGGTCAGCGGGATTCGATGACTACATCGCCAAGCCTTTTGAATTAGCGCAGTGCCAAAGCACGATCCAGAAGGCGTTGGCACAAGAAGAGACTTGAAATTCTCGTATTACCTTTAAAGCAGTCGGGCTTGCCCAGAGGGGCTTTAAATGTTCGAGTTGGGTCGATAGTACACATTCGAATAATTGGCTTGTAGGTCTCTGATCGGTCAACAGCAGACCTTCGGTAGTTACTGAAATAAGGCTGGACAGTACTGATAACTGGCCCTCAGCCGTATTTGGCTATTGGTAGCCGGTCACCCATCCCAACCTTTCAGTGAAAAGTTCTCCAAGCATAAAATAATCATTTAAACATGATGCAGGTCAATATTATATCAATTAGTTGGAGTAATTTTATACTTGAAATAGGGATAGTGAGTTCTGGCGGGGGCATGTACTTCATGCGGATGATGATCAAATCATGGAAGCGTTTGCATAGATCTCATATTTTGACCTTGCTGTATTAGCAGTAACCGGAAATAGCTTCCCGCCAAAGCTAATAAAAGGTTCTGGTAGGTTTATACAGATTTTAAATTCCTGGAGGAAATGAATCATGAAAGATTCTTATTACTATATTGTGGATGGCGAAAAAATCGTTTTACAAAAATCGGATTCGGTTAAATCGGTAAGTCCATCGAAGGGTGAAAAGGTAGGCGATGTTGCCGATCGCCTGTCAAAGTCTAGCAGGGTAGGGATTGATAGAACTGCATCAAGAAAAGAGCTACTTGTTGTTCGTGGTGACCCAGAAAAACTAAAGATTGTGAAAACATATCCGGATGTTGAGTGCACTCGAAGCGCATTTGTTGATCCGGATGGGCTTGAATTGGTTCTCACTGACGAGATCAATGTACGCGTTGGTGATAAAAAAAGTGAATCGAAAATCCGGAGTCTATTTAAAAAACTAAACTGCGCTATTGTAGACGATTCGAAGAAAACATGGCGAGTTCGTGTCCTGGATACTGACGATGATGCTCCTTTGGAAATTGCAAACAAGCTTAATGACGAAAAAGGAGTGGAGTTTGCCGAACCTAACGTATTGCAGCAGGCCGTATTCACCACGGTGGCGCAACCCACGGAGGGCCGGTTCACAAATGAATGGCATCTCCATAATACCGGACAGAATGGGGGAGTGATTGGGGCTGATGTACGCGCATTGGATGCTTGGGGTATCACATACGGCTCTCCAGGTGTTCATATCGTTATTCACGATACAGGAGTGGATCAGCAACACCCGGACCTTAGAGGAAACGTCGATGAAGGGTGGGATTTCGATAACGATGATGCAGATGCTTCAAACCCCGGTGGCCCACACGGCACGGCGTGTGCAGGTGTGGCGGCTGCCCCGAGAAATGGTGTTGGCGTTGTCGGCGTAGCTCCAGATTGTCGAATAGTTCCGCTACGGGCAGCTGGTGGCCACACTTGGTCGGAGTGGGCAGATACTTTCGAGTGGGCGGCGAAGCACGGTGAAATTATCTCGTGTTCATGGTCAATCAGTCAAAATTCTACTCTTACGTCAGCGATCCGAGACGCCGCAAACGACGGCAGAAATGGTAAGGGGGTGCCAATATTCTTTGCAACCGGGAACGGTGGCAGAAGTCCAATCGCGTACCCGGCCAGTCTGGCGGAAACCATAGCGATAGGAGCAAGTACCAATCAGGATGTACGATCTGGCTATAGTCAATACGGTAACGGAATTGATTTCGTAGCTCCTAGCAGTGGCGGAACTCTCAGGATTGAAACCTGTGATGTTCGAGGAACTGATGGTTATAATAACAACGCTTCACCGGAAGGAGACTATTGTAATGCAGACGACAATTCAGGTTTCGGTGGTACATCCTCAGCAACACCCTTGGCTGCCGGAATAGGGGGGCTAATGATGAGCGCTAATCCAGGCCTTAGTGCTTATCAGATTCGACACCTAATGCGTGGCGCATGCGTCAGGATAGATGAAGCGAATGCGAACTATGGCGCCAACGGTTGGAGTAACTTGTATGGTTATGGGCGAATCGATGCCGCTGTGGCAGTTCAACGGGCAACCCGACCACAGAAGTTCGTTGACAACTTCGGTTATAATGCTGGCGGCTGGCGTGTCGACAGGCACCCGCGCTTCCTGGCGGACCTAACTGCTGACGGCAGTGCGGACATCGTTGGCTTCGGGAACGTCGGGGTCTACGTCGCGCTTAACAGGGGTGATGGTACTTTTCAGTCTCCGGAGAGGGTGGTCGACAACTTCGGTTACAACGCTGGCGGCTGGCGTGTCGACAGGCACCCGCGCTTCCTGGCCGATCTGACCGGCAACGGCAGTGCGGACATCGTCGGCTTCGGAAACGCTGGCGTCTACGTGGCACTCAACAATGGAGAC
>JAOUJX010000428.1 GCA_029882955.1 Gammaproteobacteria bacterium | reverse complement strand
CATCCCGTACCCAGCTCTGCCTTGGCCGTTTGATCATTCATTTACTCGACCAGGATAAACGACACGGCAGGGCGTTTGCGTATATCGAAAAATGCCAGTCTGTCAGTACACAGTTTGTGTTGGCTGATTTATCAAAAACCCTGTTTTACGCGCGCTTCGCGATCGAAGCGGGAAAGCTTGATGTTGGTAAGAATATGGTAGTTGACTGCGAGAAAAGGTATGGAACGATGGTAAACTCCGACCAGTGTCGGGAATTCCATCATTATATCCTGAAAAATCAGGTCGGTTGACGACAAGCACAGTTCATTGCGAACGAAGCGCGGCAGTCTTTTCAACGAAATAGTATTAAAAGGCTATGGCTGCAAGGGCTATCGTTTGTGGCGACTTCAATGCAAATTGCGAGACCGAAGAGTATCTCTATTTAATCGAACAATGCGCGCTGACTGACTGCTGGCAAATGCTTGACTCTGCGAGATAGATCTATAACGAACATATAGCGAATTATCTTGTCAGCAACTTTCTGACCAGGTTACTGCAAACGACCTGGTGGTCTTTCATGTAGGCTTCGTGATTTTCTTCGACCTTAGTCAGGTCGTAAACGTAGTTGACCATGAGCCCGAAAGATTGATTCTGGCCTTTTTCTGACGGGTCTGCCAATGGGTTGATACGGTCGAGAAATGCACCATTTTTCAAATGGAATCGGGCAACCGGATCTAGCGGCTCATTTCGAGGGTTTTTCTGTTCAAGGTAGTAGCTGGCAGCGAGTTGCGATAGTCTCAATTGTGTCTTTTCATCTGGCTTATTTTTACACTGTTCGATAATGGTCGCGATTTCCGGATTTTCGATAGATTGATGCTGTAACCAGGGTCGAAAACCGGGGGCGGGAGAAATGGTGACAAACTTTTTCAACTGAGGGAAACGCTGCTTGAGACTGGTGGCTACCTGTTTAATCAGAAAATTGCCAAAGGAAACGCCTGCGAGTCCGCTATGGCAATTCGAAATCGAATAAAAAATGGCGCAACTGGCGTCTTCGGGCGCAATTTCCTTGCGTTCGTTATCGAGTACGTCAGCGATTGTGGAAGGCACTGAGTCGGTTAATGCAACCGAGACAAAAACCAGCGGCTCATCTTCCATCGATGGGTGAAAAAAAGCATAACAATGTCGGTCCTCAGGCTCAAGGCGGCGTCTCAATTCGCGCCAGCTGCCTATTTCGTGGACAGCCTCGTAAGCGATTATCTTTTCGAGTATATGTGCTGGTGTGGTCCAGTCGATGTGCTGCATCAGCAGAAACCCTCGATTAAACCAGGCGCTGAAGAGATGCCGGAAGTCCATATCCGTTCGACCCAGTTCAGGAGCTTGCTTTATATGTTTTAGCAGACTCTCTCGTATCTTCACCAGTCGCCGGGTGCCTTCCGGGGCCAGATTCAAACGTCGTAATAACTCCTGCCGTCTCGGTTCGGCAGTCCAGGTGAGTTTATCGAGCCTCCGGGCATCAGGATTCTTTTCGTACTGGCCGACCGCCTCTTTAAGCGCTTCGATGTCGAGATCGTAATCGTTGTTCAATATCTGAAAAAATTCACCGCGTTGCTTATCCCCGAGTTTTTCAAAGGCATTTAGAATTCGCTCGGCAAGTAACAGGCTAGAATACTCTCCGTCAGAATTCATTGTCATTTCGCAGAGTTCTTTGATCGATGCCGACTCTTCACCAAATAAATGTTTACGAATCGAAGACGAGGCCCAGTTACCAAGGCTAAGAGAAGGCATTAATTCCTGAAATATTCTCATTGTGCTCATTAGTTAAAAGGTAGAATACACGGAAAGTTGGCAATGCATTATAGTGTAGCTCTGAATACAAGTTTTCGTCACTTTATTCACTTAAAAGAGTAGTAAAGCCCACTATCAATTAGATAATCGATTTATTAGACTGGCGTTGTATTAAACGGATCTGTATTCATGTTAAGCAGTAGAGAACTTCCTTATTCATTTTGTAAAAAATTTGGTGTCGTCGCCGATTCTTCGTTGGCGACAGGTCAGATAAATCTAATTCATCGAAAGGACGCACCGCTGGCTGCGATCGTCGAGGCACAGCGTTTATTAGGGATGGTCGACCAGGTGACCGTAGAGAATGATCAGGAATTTAATCGGCTATTGGGTCAGCATTTCGAAAAAAACCGTGAAACATCTTTCGATGAAGCTGAGAAAATCGGTGGGGAGCTAAATCTCGATGAAGTCGCCAGCGAGCTGTCCGAACCCGAAGATTTACTCGAAAGTGATGACGATGCACCGATCATAAGGCTTATCAATGCTTTAATCACAGAGGCTATCAAGGAAAATGCTTCGGATATCCACGTGGAGCCTTTTGAGACCCGGCTATCGATACGATTTCGCGTAGACGGAGTATTGCGCGAAGTGCTGGAGCCACCACGGCAGATTGCGAACCTGTTATGTTCGCGTATCAAAGTCATGGCAAAACTCGATATCGCGGAAAAGCGCCTGCCTCAGGACGGTCGAATTTCACTCAAGGTGGCCAATCGGCCGGTCGATATACGCGTATCTACTTTGCCCTCGGGACATGGCGAAAGAGTCGTTATGCGAATCCTCGACAAGCAAGCCGGACGACTGGATTTACAGCAGCTTGGTCTGGCCGACGAAACGCGTGGTCGTCTGTCGAAATTGATTCAGAAACCACACGGTATTTTACTGGTTACCGGGCCTACGGGGTCGGGCAAAACCACCACGCTGTATGCGA
The DNA here is from genome assembly GCA_029882955.1 of Gammaproteobacteria bacterium. Taxonomy (GTDB): domain Bacteria; phylum Pseudomonadota; class Gammaproteobacteria. The sequence continues at coordinate 479 of JAOUJX010000428.1, read as the reverse complement.
TACTTTCCGCGATTAATGATGCCAGGCGTAATATCCTGACGGTCGAAGACCCGATCGAATACGATCTTGACGGCATTGGGCAAACTCCGGTGAATAACAAGGTCGATATGACATTCGCCCGGGGATTACGGGCAATATTACGACAGGATCCAGATGTTGTTATGGTCGGCGAGGTGCGTGACAGTGAGACGGCACAGATTGCAGTACAGGCCAGTCTTACCGGCCACCTGGTATTGTCGACACTGCATACTAATTCGGCGGTAGGTGCTATTACACGCCTGCAGGATATGAGTGTAGAGCCCTTTCTGCTTTCTTCGACTTTACTCGGGGTGGTATCGCAACGGCTGGTCAGAAATCTGTGTAGTGAATGTCGTACACCCTTGCACTTGAATGACTCGGAATACGAAGATTATGGTCTGGATAGCAGTATCGATATTTACCAGTCGCAAGGCTGTCCTGCCTGTTTGCAAACCGGCTAT
>JAOUJX010000427.1 GCA_029882955.1 Gammaproteobacteria bacterium | reverse complement strand
TTACGATATCTGGCTCGATGGCGCCGATCTAGTAGGATTTGGGTAACTCAGCATGCGAAGAGTCGTCATTACCGGAGCTGGTGCTGTTACCCCTTTCGGTGTGGGGCGGCAGATATTTAGCGATGCTATCCAGTCCGCTCGTTCCGCGGCCGCGCTAATCACCCAGTTCGACGTCTCGGCACTCCCCACACGATTTGCGGCTCAACTACCACTGGGTGATACGGAACTCGATCAATTCATCGAGAACAGGAAATCCACCAAAAACATGTCGCGTGCGATGAAGTTCGCGGTCATAGCGGCACATGAGGCAGTAGACGAAGCGGGCCTGGATACGGCTGCGCTCGATCCCGGACGAACCGGAACCTCTATCGGTGCAGGCGGTCTCGGCCTACGCGATCTCAGCGCCACGCTACAGAATACGAAAATTCTAAGCGATTCGATCCGGGAGCAGGGTGAAAACTTCCAGGCCGCCCGGATGTGGCGTAATACGCTAGATAGAATGAACCCCCTGACCCCGCTGAAAGAATTGCCCAATATGGCGGCTGCACATATCGCGATTAATCATCATGCCCGTGGTCCGAGCCTGACCCTGTCAACAGCCTGTGTTGCCTCGAGTCAGGCTATCGGCGAAGCCTACCGGCAGATAAAGTTCGGTCTCGCCGACGTGATGCTTGCCGGTGGCAGCGATTCCATGACCAACCCCACCGCTTTAGTCGGATTCAGTGCTCTCGGTGTTCTCTCCAGAAACAATGAAGAATACCGTACAGCCGCGAGACCGTTTGACAGGCGACGGGAAGGATTCATGCTCGGTGAAGGTGGTGCGATACTGGTACTGGAAGACTACGATGCCTGTCTGAAACGTGGCGGTGTCCCTTATGCAGAAATTATTGGCTATGGAACCACCTGCGATGCCTACCGTTTAACCGACGAACCACCGGAGGCCTGGGGTTCTATCGACGCCATGCGTCTCGCGCTTGCCGAGTCCGGTCTGAATGCCGAAGAAGTGGACTACATCAATGCCCATGGAACGGGGACACAGATGAACGATAAAACCGAGACTATGGCAATCAAGGCCGTATTCGCTGCCTCCTCTTTACCACCTGTGAGCTCCACCAAGTCTATGATCGGACATCTTGTCGCGGCAGCCGGAGCGGTCGAAGCTGCAGCCTGTTTATCTGCTCTCGAGAAACAATTCTTGCCACCGACCATCAACTACGAACACCCCGATCCCGACTGCGACCTCGATTACGTCCCCAATGAAGCTCGAGATGCACCACTTAAGGTAGTGATGTCCAACTCTTTTGGCTTCGGCGGGCAAAATTCCTGCCTTTTATTCAGGTCTCTGAGATGATTAATCAAAATAAAGAACACATTCTATCCGAATTGCAGAACATTTTAGTCGAAGCCTTACGCGTGGATCCGAAGGAGATCACACCCGAGGCGCGTATCTTTAGCGACCTGGGGGCGGAGTCTATCGACATACTGGATATTCAATTTCAGATCGAACGAAGCTTTGGTTTAAAACTCGATCAGAACGAGCTGATAGAAAATCTCGGCGAGGACCTGAGTGCCCACGAAATCGATGAAAAACTGACCGTACAATGGTGTCTGGGTTATATCGAGAGGCTCCTCCAGGACGCTAGTGAGACCTGAATATGAACCTGTCTTTCGATCATAAAACTGTACTGATTAGCGGTGGATCCAGGGGCATCGGACGAGCAATAGCACTGCGATTGGCTTCCAGTGGTGCCGCTACCATCATCGTCAACTACTTGAATAATGACGTCGAAGCGAATAAAACCTGCAAACTGATTGCCGCGTACGATTGTGAAGCCATTCCAGTTAAGGCTAACCTGGCCTACCCCGACCAGATCGACAGGCTCTTTGACGAGATCGGTAAGCGCGTAAACTGCCTCGATGCGTTTGTTCACAGTGCCGCGCTGACGACCATGAAGCCCACCAGTGAGCTCAGGCCGAATCAGTGGGACCTGACCATGAATATCAATGCCCGGGCGTTTCTGCTCTGTACCCAGCACTGCCTGCCATTGATGAAGAAAGGCGCCATCGTCGCATTATCGAGCCTCGGCGCGATTCGGGCCGTACCCAATTACGGGGCCATGGGTCCCGCCAAAGCAGCACTGGAAGCTGTAGTCCGACATCTGGCGGTCGAGTTGGCCGGCGAAGGAATTCGAGTGAATGCCGTCAGCGGCGGCCCTGTTCGATCTGAGTCGCTAAAACTCTTTCCCAATGCCCAAACTATGATGACCGAGGCAACCCGACGAACCCCCGTAGGTCGCCTCGGCGAACCGGAAGATATCGCGGATGTCGCTCTGTTTCTCCTTACACCCGAGGCAAGGTGGATCTGCGGCCAAACCTTGATCGCGGATGGCGGCCTGTCACTTGTCTAAATCCCCGGGAGATTTTTCATGTCTGAAATACCTGTAAAGAACCCTATCAACAAAGCGACAGGCCATAGTGCTATTTTCATACTGAGTATCGGCCTGGTCTTCCTGCTGGCTACCTGTACCGACGTCACAAGATCGATTCCTGCCCCGAAAACGGCCCGGGCATTGCAGAGTGAGGTAATTACGGGGGTCACGACCAATGAAGGCGAGTGGATTAACTTCGACAAAGAACCGTCAGCCACTATCACTGACCCGGAAAGTGCCGAGGAACCGATAATAATTAAGGCAACCGTGGGTGGGGAACCCTACGAAATAAAGCTCAGCGAAGTGCAACGGATCTGGGTGATACGACAGGAGTTAAACCAGGAAGGCGCCGTACTGGCGCTGGTGGCGATACTCGCAGTAATCGTGAATCAGGTTGATGATCAGGAATCGGAACCCGAGACTTCCTGCCCCTTCATTTACTCCTGGAATGGTAACAAATTCGTTATGGATGCCGAACCCTACGGCGGCGCCACGACGCGCGGCCTGGCACGCGATGATTATTCCGAGCTCGAAAACCTGGTCGCAGAAGACGGTTACTATCGGCTGCTGGTTCGAAATGAAATGAGGGAGACGCAATACACCGACCTGATGGAGCTAGTAGTCGTCGACCATGCACCGGGTGAGCGTGTCATTGCCGACGAACGAGGACGTTTCTATAGCATTTCGGATGCCAGCCCCCCTGTCATGGCCCGTGACCATATCGGAAATGATCTTCGTCACTGGCTGGTAGATAAAGATCAAAAAATCTGGGAGGCCCTGCCGGTTGCAGATGACAATGGCAATG
>JAOUJX010000075.1 GCA_029882955.1 Gammaproteobacteria bacterium | reverse complement strand
CTCTGCGAGAATACATCGTTCTAATAACAGGCTATTATCACAATCGATATCAGAGTAGTGGCTCCGGCGACGATTACCAGCAGGCTGAAAAATGGTATCGACGCTATTTGCAAATCTACGATGCCTATGCGCAACAGGATAATGTATATTTTCTTTATGGCGAACTACTAGCGCAGAAAAACAGGCGCGCGGAAGCCTTCAAATATTATGAACTAGCCGCTTTTGATAATGAGCAAATTTTACATCGGGAAGCTAGTTATGCCGCCATCGTTCTCAGTGCAGAACTATACGCAGAAACCTCAGAAAAAGACTATTTAGACAAGAGCGCTCTCTATGCCAAAGTCTTTGCTCGACAGTTTTCGCAGGACAAACGCGCCTACCCGGTCTCACTACGGGCAGCCGAACAGGCTTACCAGAAACAGAACTATAGCGACGCCATTGAACTTGCCGACCTCGCCCTGCAGAGCAACAATAAGTCCTCGGCATTTCAGCCCGGCCTCATCAAGGCGTTATCATATTTTAATTTAAATGACTTTGTAGAGGCCGAGTCGTTGTACAACAAATTAATCCTGTCGAAAGAACTGGATAGCCATGAACGTCAGGAATTTAGAAATAACCTGGCACTGGCCATTTATCGACAGGCCGAACAAGCCGCTAGTAATGAAGATACAGCTCGTTCAATCCAGCATTTTGCGCGCATCTCAGTCATAGTACCGGAGTCCGATATAGCCGCTTCTGGTCTCTACGATGCAATCGCGTTGCATATGAAATACGAGCAATGGGCCGACGCTATTGGGCTGATAGACCGATTTCAAAGCCAATACCCTCGACATAAATTTGCTAACGACGTTTCCAGGAAACTGTCGGTCGCTTATCTTCATTCCAACCAGAGTATTAAAGCCGCCAAAGAGTTCGAAAAAATTGCTCGTACCGATAACGACTTAGTCATTAAAGCTGCAGCTCGCTGGCAGGCCGCGCAGATTTACGAAGATAAAAATGAAATTGAACTTGCGATTAAATCTTACCGGGAGTATTCCGAAAGTTTCCCCGAACCTTATGCTCAACGACTTGAGGCGATGGAGAAAATTGCCGGCCTTTACGCTAAAAATAAATCACCGAAAGCCAGCCGTGACTGGTATGAAAAAATCATAACAACCGATGAGATGGTATTAAATAATGTACGAACCGATGCCAGCAGGCTGATTACTTCCAGCGCTTACCTGGTTTTAGCCCGGCTCGAGAAAGATCGCTTTGATACGCTCCAGCTAACCTTGCCATTAAAAAACAGCCTGCGTAAGAAAAAAACCGCCATGCAAAATTCAGTCGTGTTATTTGGCAAGGCCTCGGTGAACCGGATTTTTGACATTACCACCGAAGCCACCTATTCGATTGGAAAAATATACCAGGACTTTAGTCAGTCATTATTGAACTCGGATAGGCCGGACCATCTAAACGAAGAGGAACTAGATCAATACGAGATATTGCTTGAGGATCAGGCATTTCCCTTCGAGGATAAATCGATCGGATTTTTTGAGATAAACCTGTCTCGAATTAAAGATGGTTTGTACGATGACTGGATCGAACAGAGCTTTAATGAATTAATCATACTCTTCCCGGTTCGCTATAACCGACAACCCAAACAGGATGACCATGTTGCAGAAATGGAATAATAGCTGGATGATTAGCAATACTCCCATGATTCGGAATTATCTTTTACCAGGCCTGCTCGCGGTTTTGATTGGATGCAGCCAGAAAGCTCCTGTCTCAGAAATCACCAAACAACCTCTTGCCCAACAACTAATAATGACGCCGGAAGTAATTGAAGAGAACGCCAAACACGAAAAGCAAAATCTATATCAACTAGGCTTAGATGCACTTAAATCCCACGATTATGACAATGCAAAAACACTTTTTATGCAATTTATCGAAACATACCCCGGCATAGCAAGCGCATACGTCAATCTTGCACTGATCGCCTACCGCCAGGAAGACTTCAAGACCACAGAAATTTTAGTTGCCCAGGCTATCGGTATAAATCCCTCGCAGGCTCAGGCTTACCATCTCAGAGCCCAGTTGCATTTGAATAATGGTGATATAAAAAAAGCACGCGATGACTACATTCAAGCTATCACCTTAAAGCAAGGCTACACAAATGCGCACTACAACCTCGCTTTACTTTATGATATCTACCTTCAGGAAATCGAACTGGCCATCGAGCAATACTCGATTTATCTATCACTACTGGACAAAGAAGACGAAGCCACAAAAGACTGGACTGAACATCTCAGGAAGGCGATCAACAATGGTTAGGAAAATCACCCTGGCGATATTAATACTGAACAACCCGATTTTGGCATTAGCACAAGACACTATTGAACTGGGAACCACCACAATTAAAGGCAATAAAGAATTGCCCAAAATCCTATACATCGTTCCCTGGAAAGAAGTTAAACCTCAGTATATACCCCAGCAGGAACTCGTTCTGCATAGTCTGTATGGGGATTTGTTTGATCCGGTGCTACCGGTTGAGGATTAACTATAAAAAATGGTCGGGGCGAGAGGATTTGAACCTCCGACCACCTGCACCCCATGCAGGTACGCTACCAGGCTGCGCTACGCCCCGATTTGGTATGATTTAATTTTGCTTGAACTAGCGTTTAAGCAGGGTGAGTAATTCTTCCAGTTCTATCAGCGTTTGTCTAATGATTTGCTGACTTTGATTGATATCGTCCTTGGCACCTTCGCCTTCGAGTCTTTGTCGCGCACCGCCTATGGTAAAACCTTCATCGTATAGCAGGCTGCGAATTTGACGAATCAGTAACACGTCATGGCGTTGGTAATATCGTCGATTGCCGCGTCGTTTAACCGGTTTGAGCTGTGGGAATTCCTGCTCCCAGTAGCGTAAGACATGCGGTTTAACATCACAAAGCTCAGCAACTTCACCGATGGTGAAGTAACGTTTACCTGGAATTACCGGTAATTCGTTATTGTTGCTCGCTTCCAGCATATGCTTCTACTCTTATTTTTAATTTTTGTCCGGGTCGAAAAGTTACAACTTTTCGCGCAGATATTGGTATTTCTTCGCCAGTCTTGGGGTTCCTGCCCGGTCGTTCAGCTTTAGAGCGTGTTAAAAAATTGCCGAACCCTGAAAGCTTAACCTGATTCCCTGTTTCCAGCGCTACCTTCACTTCTTCGAAAAACTGCTCAACGATTTCTTTCGCTTCTCTCTTGTTGAGACCAAGTTCGTCAAATAGCATTTCGGCCATATCAGCCTTGGTCAGTGACATTTAGTTCTCCCTCAATACAGCATTATATTGATTCTTCAGTTGAGCAAGGACTTTAATCACCAGTTTCTCGACGTCCTCATCGACTAGAGTGCGGGAAAAGTCCTGTAAAATCAAGCCCAAAGCGACACTTTTTCGATTATTTCTCACTTCTTTACCCGTATAGACGTCAAATACAAATACTTCCTGTAAAATCTCACTTTCGATTGAATAAATGCAGTCAATCAAAGTCTGGACATTAATATCCGCGTCGACACTCAGTGAAATATCGCGTCTAATTGAAGGGTATCTGGATAGTTCACTAAATTTTGCTAGCGATGCAGAAAGTATCGACTTGAGGTCGATTTCGAATACAAATACAGCTTGATTCAGGTTTAATTTATTCGTTAACGATGGATGCAGGGCACCTAGAAACCCTATAATTTCACCATCGAACACGATATCTGCACTTTGTCCGGGATGTAGTACAGGATTTTCAGAACGGACGAATCGATAGTTGTCTTCGCTGGAGAGCCTAAGAATAGATTCGAGATTGCCCTTTATATCAAAAAAGTCAACCGAGCCGGGATTAGAATACAACCCTTCTTCGGTTAAATTACCAGTGATAACGGCAGCAATATGAGGACGCTGAATTAGGCCTGTATCATCAGGGATAAAACACAACCCGCTTTCAAATAACCTGACCCGGCTTTGCTGGCGATTAACATTATGCTGTAACGCCTGTATCAGGCCTGGCAACAAACGAGTTCGCATCACCGACATATCACTGGATATTGGATTACTCAGGGGCAGCGTTTCCTGCCCCGGATCTAATATCGCCTGTAATTCAGGTGAAACAAACGAGTAGGTAATCGCTTCGTGAAAACCCTGCTCGACTAGCACGTCTCGAATCTGGTTCAGATTGATTTTAGTTTCGGAGAAACTATCGACCCGGATATGAGCGGCCTCTCGTGTACCGGGAATATTGTTATAACCGACCATGCGGCCTACCTCTTCGATTAAGTCGGCTTCAATATTAATATCGAACCGATAACTCGGAGGTTTTACCAACCAGCCTGCCTCGTTTTCAGCTATCTGCATACCCAGTCCCTGCAACATTTGGACGACGTCCTGTCGTTCTACATTTATACCTAATAAGCGCTTAATTCGATCATAGCGCAAAGTGACTTCTGCTTGCTTCGGTAAAAAATTTTCATCACTGCAATCAATAACCGGTCCGGCTTCGCCTCCGGCGATTTCGATCAATAATTCTGTCGCACGTTGTATCGCTCGAAGTTGCAGTTGCGAATCGACACCGCGCTCGAACCGATGTGAGGAATCGGTGTGCATGCCATAACTTCTTGCCTTTCCAGCAATATCGATGGGACTGAAAAAGGCCGCTTCAAAGAATACGTTACGAGTTTCAGACTGAACCGATGAATCGAGGCCGCCCATAACACCAGCCATAGCCAGTGGCTTTTCGTGATCGGCAATCAATAAGGTATCTTCTCTGCATTCGACTTCACTTTGATCGAGCAAAGTGAGTTTCTCACCAGCTCTTGCACGACGCACCTGAATGCCACCCGCGAGTTTATCGAAGTCGAAGCCGTGCATAGGCTGTCCCAACTCCATCATCACATAATTAGTAATATCGACAACCGGACTAATCGGGCGTAAATCACAACGACGCAATTTTTCCTGCATCCACATCGGTGTTTTTGCCAGTGGATCAATGCTGCGGATAATTCGCCCGACATATCGCGAACAGGCCTCTGGTGCCTGCAATTCAACCGGGAAGGTCTCCGTCAGGGACTCATTAATCTCTGGCGATATTTCAATTTCTATAGCCTGGTTATTAATTGCAGATACTTCGCGAGCGACTCCTGCCAGGCTTAGACAATCGCCTCGATTCGGCGTTAAATCGATTTCTATGATCTGGTCATTTAATTGCAGGTATTCAATGATATTCGTGCCGACCGGTGCATCCTGGGGCAATTCAAAAATGCCATCGGAGGATTCTGCCAGCTTTAGCTCAGAGGCCGAACAAAGCATACCCTGAGATTCGATACCGCGTAATTTGGCTTTCTTGATATTAATGTCGGGTAATTTAGCGCCAACTTTGGCGAAGATTACTTTCAGTCCCTGGCGAACATTTTTCGCCCCGCAGATGACAGGTACTGTTTCCTTGCCGTCACTAACCTGACAAAGACTTAACTTGTCAGCATTCGGATGCGCCTCAAGCGACACCACTTCACCGACCACGACACCTTGTATATCCGCACCCGCAGGTTCTATACCCTCGACTTCGAGGCCCGCCATAGTGAGCTGGCTGAGTAATTCTTCAGTACCAGCTGCCGGATTAACCCATTCTCTTAACCAGTTTTCGCTAATTTTCATGACTACACTCCGGTTATGCAAATTGCTTCAAGAAACGTAAATCGTTCTCGAAGAAGAGTCGCAGGTCATTCACACCATAGCGCAGCATCGCCATTCGTTCGACACCGAGGCCGAAAGCGTAAGCAGTATATTTCTCATTATCGATACCAGCATGTCTAAATACTTCGGGGTGAACCATGCCACAGCCGAGAATCTCTAACCAGCCAGTGTGGCTACACACCCGGCATCCACTACCGGCACACATTACGCAGCTGATATCGGCTTCCATCGAGGGTTCTGTGAAAGGGAAATAGGATGGACGGAAACGCGTCTTTAAATTCTCATCCTCGAAGAATTGCTTGAGGAAGTCTTCCAGGGTACCTTTTAAATCGGAGAAGGAAACATTTTCATCAACCAGTAAACCTTCTACCTGATGAAACATCGGTGTATGTGTTAAATCAGAATCACAACGATAGACCCTGCCCGGTGCAATAATTCGCACGGGCGGCTCCTGCTTTTCCAACACCCTGATCTGTACCGGCGAAGTATGTGTTCTCAACAAATGATGAGCATCAAAATAAAAAGTATCGTGCATCGCACGCGCTGGATGATGTGCCGGAATATTCAATGCTTCAAAATTATGGAAGTCGTCTTCCACCTCGGGACCTTCGGCGACATCGAACCCCAGCTTGCCGAACATTTTCTGGATGCGGTTCATTGTCAGGGTAACCGGATGCAAACCACCAGCACAGACACGACGACCCGGCAGGGTAATATCGACCGTATCCTGGCTAAGTTTTTCAGCGATTAGCAGGTCGCTAATAGCCGACTTGCGCGTCTCCAGTAAACCCTGGATAGCGACTTTAATCTGGTTGATAGCCTGACCGGCGGCGGGTCTTTCTTCGGCCGAAACCTGGCCGAGACCTTTCAGGCGGGTTGTTATCTCGCCCTTTTTGCCTAAATAATTAACACGAACCGCGTCGAGAGCGGCTAAATCAGCACAATCGGCTATCGATTGGCTGGCTTGTTGTAGGAGACTATCTAGTTCTTGCGACACTTTATTTCTTTTGGTAGACGACAGGGATAATTATTATCCCTGTCGTAACAACAGATCCACCCTTAGGCAGCTTCGAGACCAGCTTTGGCTTTTTCGACCAGAGCAGTAAATGCAGGCTTGTCAAAAATAGCGATGTCCGAAAGCACCTTACGGTCGATTTCAATCTCGGCTTTCTTCAGGCCATTCATGAATACGCTATAGGACAGTCCATTTTCTCTGGCACCGGCATTAATACGGGCAATCCACAGGGCACGAAACTGACGTTTACGTTGTCGACGGTCACGATAAGCGTATTGACCCGCTTTGGTGACAGCCTGCTTGGCGACGCGTAAAACCCGACTACGGGCTCCACGATAACCTTTGGCTTTATCGAGAATTTTTTTATGGCGCGCGTGAGCGGTAACGCCTCTTTTAACTCTTGGCATTGCTCTACTCCCTAACTATAAGGTAACAGACGACGCACCATGGCCTCGTCATTCGCGTGGATATCAAGCTTTTCGCCGAGTTGGCGCTTACGCTTGCTACTTTTCTTGGTAAGTATGTGGCGTAAGTGCGATTGACCGCGCTTAAAACCACCGGAAGCTGTGCGCTTGAAACGCTTGGCAGCCCCGCTATTGGACTTCATTTTTGGCATTGTATGCTCCAGTTTAAAGTTTCACTCATAAACCCTGGACGCCGGAGACGCGTCTTCGGGATGTCACTGATTATTTAAAATCAGCGTTTTTTCGGCACCAGTAACATGGTCATCTGGCGCCCTTCGGCCTGAGGATACTGATCCACAGTCGCGAATTCTTTCATATCTTCTTCGACCCGTTTAAGTAACTGGGTACCAAGTTCCATGTGGGCCATTTCTCGCCCCCTGAAACGCACCGTTACCTTACAACGATCGCCGACCTCGATAAACTTGATCAGCTTCTTTAGCTTAACCTGATAATCACCCTCTTCCGTGCCGGGTCGATACTTAATTTCCTTGATATGCACCTGACGTTGCTTCTTACGCTGATCGTGCAACTTCTTTTTTTGCTGAAACCTGAACTTGCCATAATCCATCAAACGACAGACCGGGGGTTTGGCATCGGGTACCAGTTCTACGAGGTCCAGTTTCGCCGTTTCGGCAGCCTGTTTCGCCTCTTCCAATGAAACTATACCTAACTGTTCGCCATCCTCGGCAACCAACCTGACTTCTGGTGCTGTTATGTCGTCGTTCAAACGGCTCTGTTTATTGTCTGCGATTAGAGAATCTCCCGATTTAGCATAAGCAAGTTTTCCGCAAAAATTAATCCGGCTTAATAACCGGATTGATCGTTAACCAGTTTGACAAAATCGTCAACCGGCATGGCCCCCAGGTCTTTACCACCCAGGCTACGCACGGCAACGCTGTTCTCTTCCACTTCGCGATCACCGATCACTAACATGTAAGGAATACGCTTTAGCGTGTGCTCGCGAATTTTAAAGCCGATCTTCTCGTTTCTCAAGTCAGAAATCACTCTGATTTGCTGATTTTTAAGCATTTTTTCAATATTTGCGACATAGTCCGCCTGTTTGTCGGTAATATTCATCACCACCGCCTGAACCGGAGTCAACCAGACTGGAAATTTGCCTTCGTAATGTTCAATCAAAATGCCGATGAACCGCTCCAGCGAACCGAATAAAGCACGGTGTAACATGACCGGGCGCTTCTTCGAGCCATCTTCAGCAACATAGGAAATATCAAAACGCTCGGGGAGATTCATATCGACCTGTAAAGTACCACACTGCCAGTCGCGACCAATCGCATCACGTAATACGAATTCCAGCTTGGGACCATAAAAAGCTCCCTCACCCGGAAACAGGACATATTCCAGACCCATCACATCTAATGCATTGATTAGAGCGCCTTCAAGTCTGTCCCAAATCTCATCCGAACCTATACGGTTTTCGGGCCGAGTTGATAATTTAATCACCACATCCTCAAAGCCGAAGTCTTTATAGATATCGAGCACCAGTGCGACGACGTCGATGCACTCCTGTTCCATCTGGTCTTCGGTACAGTAAACGTGGGCATCATCCTGTGTAAAATGCCTGACTCGCATTAACCCGTGCAAAGCGCCCGAAGGTTCGTATCGGTGCACCTTGCCAAATTCAGCCATGCGTAGCGGCAGATCACGATAGCTTTTTAAACCATGCGCGAACATCAAAACCGAGCCCGGACAATTCATCGGCTTTAACGCGAATACGCGGTCATCTTCTGTCTGCGTCGAAAACATATTTTCGCGGTAATTAAACCAGTGACCGGAGGTCTCCCATAGACTACGGTCCATGACGTCAGGGGTGTTAACTTCGATATAGCCAGCCTCTTCCTGCCGATGACGCATATAGCCGATTAATTTTCTGAACAGAGTCCAACCTTTTGGATGCCAGAATACCGAACCCGGAGCTTCTTCGTGCAAATGAAATAAATCAAGCTGCCGACCTAATTTACGATGGTCGCGTCTTTCCGCTTCTTCGAGGCGATGCAGGTAAGCTTTTAATTGCTTCTTGTCAGGCCAGGCAGTGCCGTAAATACGTTGTAGCATTTCATTTTTAGAATCACCACGCCAGTAAGCACCGGCGACTTTCATTACCTTAAAGCCATTCCCGAGCTTGCCGGTAGATGGCAGATGCGGTCCGCGACAAACGTCAAACCAGTCGCCCTGTCGGTAGACAGAGACTTCTTCGCCTACGGGAATAATGTCCTCGATAATTTCGACTTTGTAGACCTCACCCATATCACTGAAGGTTTTAATCGCCTGCGCTCTATCCATCACCTCTCGAACTATCGGCAGATCGCGCTTGACGATGTCGTGCATTCGCTGTTCTATTTTTTCAAGATCATCAGGCGTAAATGCTTCTTCTCGAGCGAAATCGTAGTAATAACCATCTTCGATGGCTGGACCGATGGTAACCTGAGTACCCGGATACAGTTCCTGCACGGCCTGTGCCATCACATGAGCTGCATCGTGGCGAAGTAATTCCAGAGCTTCGTCATCCCGACCGGTAACAATTGCAATATCCGCATCGGATTCGACCAGGTAAGAGGCGTCGACCAGTTCGCCATTTACCTTACCGGCCAGAGTCGCTTTGGCCAGACCAGCGCCAATATCAGCGGCTATATCCAGCACGGATAAAGGCTTATCGAAGCTACGTTGAGAACCATCGGGAAGGGTGATTTGAGGCATTATTAGATCCTTTTCAGTGGTGGCCCCTACTAAAGGTCACTTGATAAAAGTTATTGGTAGTCGCGAGTGGATTATTCCGGGCTTCCTGCCCTCCACCCTTCGGGCCGTCCTGCGGACGTTCAAAATCGTTCCTGACGATTTTGTCGAACCAGTGGTTCTCATCTACCCTCACGACAACCATGAATGGTAGTCGCGAGTGGATTCGAACCACCGACCCCCACCATGTCAAGGTGGTGCTCTAACCAACTGAGCTACGCGACTATAAATCAGGTCGGGTATTCTACATTAGAATGCTAACTAATCAACCGCTGAGAGCCTTTATTTTGGGGGTTTTAGGGTTGGCGCAAAATAACCAGAAGCGGTCCGGGTCAGGACTGGCTCCGACCGCTGATAATTAACCCACCTCGTTCATCCAGCTCTCGATTAAATACCTCGCAATCGAGTCCCTGCGAGGTAAACAATACCCCTCTCCGCCATCACCCCATTCACCAAAAGTTTTCAACTGATCGGGAGTAAACCAGTGTGCCTCGGCGATTTCGACACCATCTACTTTAATTTCAGTGCTAATCGCTCTGGCGCGAAAACCTAACATGATCGATGAAGGAAACGGCCAGGGCTGTGATGCCTGGTAACTGACCCGGTCTACATGTACACCGGCCTCTTCGAAAACCTCGCGCACAACCGTCTCTTCCAGGCTTTCGAGGGGATCAACAAATCCGGCCAGCGTGGAAACCAGCCTTTCGGGGAAGCGTGAATTACGGCCGAGTAAACATCGGGGGGTTCCCGGATCAGATAAGTCTTCGACAAGCATGATCACCGCAGGGTCGGTTCTTGGAAAATGCATGCGACCGCACTGCTGACTACTGCAAAGGCGCAAATGACCGCCCTGCCGGCTTTCGGCGATACTGCCGCAGTTACTACAATACCGATTGTGCTTATTCCAGTACAGCAGGCCTCGAGCATAGGCAAGCAGTGCCGCCTCCTGATTGCTAAGCAGCCACCCAGCCTCGCGCAGGTCGATCAGGTCCTGATCTCCGGGTAAATTCAGCAGGTCGGATTCATCGCGCGCAGAAAGGTCAGCCGCAAACAGAGGCACATCTTTGTCCAGCCCGAGAAAAACCATCGATTCAAAAATCGGCAGGATTGCTTCAGTTTCGACACGTTGATGGCTAACAGCCACGGGCATTTCGTTGCTATCACGATTCCATCGCATCAGGTTACGATTTTCGTGCAAGAGATATATCCGGCATTGATTATGCCGCCATTGCCGGTCTAACCAGTGAGCATCTTTGCGTTGCTCACTGGCCCGATTCAGCTCCAGTCCACAATAATAAATATTTTCTTTATTCAACAAAATTTAGATTACACCATCTTCAGACAGCCTGATTAACTCATCATCACTCAAGCCCAATAGCTCTCCCAGAACAGCCTGGTTATGACTGCCGAGAGCGGGACCCGGCCAACGAGTACCACCAGGCGTGCGATCCAGCTTTGGTAAAATCGCCGGTATTTTCAATGGCTGACCATTTATTTCAACCGTTTCAAATAGACCGCGAGCATGGAAATGCTCATCGTTAAACATATCTTCAACATTGTAAATAGGCCCTGACGGAACCCGGCTCTGATCCAGGATATCCAGAATCTGTTGGGCATTGTTTTCGCTACACCAGTCAGACAGGGCCTGGTCGATTTCAGCCTCGTGTTTAACTCGGCCCTGGTTAGTCGACAGGCGCGAATCTTCGGCCATTTGCGGATAACCAGCGGCAATCATCAATCGTTGAAAAATCGAATCACCGTTACCACCTATAACCACATATTTACCATCTTTGCACCGATAGGTGTTGGTTGGCACGATACCGGTAACCGTGCTTCCCGATGGCTCACGCACAACACCGGCACCATCGTACTCGGGGACCACTGCTTCCATTAAATTAAACATCGATTCATACAGTGCGACATCGACTACCTGGCCCTCCCCACTTTGCTGTTGTTCCAGCAAAGCCATGGTAATACCCAGCGCAGCATGAATGCCTGAGATAGTGTCGCCAATGCTCAAATTCGGACGCATCGGTGCCTCACCAGGGCGCCCATTGACATAACGGAAGCCACTGATGCCTTCGCAGACCGAGGCAAATCCAGGCTTACTGGCATAAGGGCCTGTTTGACCGTATCCCGAAATTCGCGCATAGACCAGGCCGGGATTACTTTGTTTGAATACCTCCGGCCCTAGTCCCCATTTTTCCACCACACCAGGGCGAAAATTCTCGATAACGACATCGGCACTATCTATTAATCGCCTAACCAGAGCAACGCCACGCTCCGATTTCAAATCGATGGACACCGATTTTTTATTACGCGCAATCGAACGCCACCACAACGAGGTATCGCCTCGCATCTCCCGCCAACCACGAATGGGATCACCACCACCCGGAGGTTCTATTTTAATCACTTCAGCACCAAAATAACCCAACAGACAACCAGCGAACGGGCCTGCCAATAGCTGGCCTAGCTCAATCACCCGATAGCCTTGCAAAGGTCCTGTTTTATTCATTTAGACTCAATATCCTAACAATTTGATTTCTAACACTTTGGCAAGAGTCAGGTGAAAACGCAAGATCACCGGCAAAAAATCTCGCCATCGACGATGATAGGTCGTGCGCTAGCAGACGAAGATTTCTCTATCGGCTATGCCGTTGCTATAGCGCTGAAGACGACGGTATTGAAATGCTTTAGCCTGTTGACTAATCAACTGGATAATCTCCTATAACGAGTAGTATTCCAATGCATTGCCTGATGCATTAGGTCGTTTTTTAGATTACTATTATTTCAGGTTTGTACTTGTGTCAGGGGTTTA
>JAOUJX010000074.1 GCA_029882955.1 Gammaproteobacteria bacterium | reverse complement strand
AGACTTCCATGAACTTTAGCGCTTCTTCGATACGTTCCGACATCTGCAAAAAACGCTCGGTGACCGGGTTAGCCCTGGCGAATCCCATATTCCAGCGATTGACCTGGTGTAAATCGGCCAGACCACCCTGGGCGAAGGCGCGCAATAAATTTAAGGTAGCAGCGCTTTGATGATATGCCTCCAGCATTCGCTGAGGGTCCGGGATTCGAGCCGCCTCATCGAAACTTGCATCGTTAATAATATCTCCCCGGTAGCTGGGCAATGAAACGCCATCGACTTCTTCATAATCTGCTGATCGGGGTTTGGCGAACTGGCCGGCGACTCGGGCGATTTTAGTTACAGGTCGCTGCCCGCCGAAGGTCAATACAACCGCCATCTGTAGCAACACTTTAAAAGTGTCTCGAATTCTATCGGCGCTGAAGTCGGCAAACGATTCGGCACAGTCGCCACCCTGCAGGAGGAATCCTCGTCCGGCAGATACTTCAGCCAAATGTTGTTTGAGGTCGCGTATTTCCTGAGCGAACACCAACGGTGGAAGCTTACCAAGAGCTAATTCGATCGATTCTAATTTAGCCTGGTCCGGGTAAGCGGGTTGTTGTTTGATCGGAAATTTACGCCAGCTTGAAGGGGTAGTGTCGCTAATCATACTCGCGTCCATCGGCATTGAGCTCCTGGCTCCTGTATTCTGTCAGTAAAAAGAGCACCGAAAATAAAGACTATGATTCACAAAAGCAACCGAATTTGAGCCGAATAGAGGAAATAGTAGGCCGTGAATCGACAAATTAATCACAGGGCGTATGCAGAGCCGGAAAAACAGTGATAAAATCAGCGCTTAATCGTGGAGTCCAACAATAACTAAAGATGGGTTTTGCGTATTAATTTCGAGACATCAGTCATTCATATGAGAGAAAAACACATGAAAAAAATATTAGTAGCTACAGCGGTGATAGCAGGACTGTCGACTCCGGTCGCAGCCGAGGAGGTCAAGGTTGGAATCATTCTTGGTTTTACCGGACCGATTGAATCTTTAACCCCTGATATGGCAAACGGGGCTGAACTGGCTTTATCCGAAGCGTCGAAGTCCGGCAGTTTTCTGGGTGGTTCTACACTGGTTTCGGTTCGGGGTGATTCGACCTGTATCGATGCGGCAGCGGCCTCTTCCGTGGCTGAACGTTTAATTACATCTGACGGTGTTGCCGCAATCATGGGTGCCGACTGTTCGGGTGTTACCACCGCTATTGCGAATAATGTTGCAGTTCCTAACGGCGTTGTTATGGTGTCACCTTCTGCGACATCTCCTGCTTTATCGACCATTAACGATAAAGGCTATTTCCACCGTACTGCCCCTTCTGATGCTCGCCAGGGCCAGGTGCTGGCAGATATCCTGTCAGGCCGGGGTATTAGTGATGTTGCTGTCACCTATACCAATAATGACTATGGTAAAGGCCTGGCCGATTCTTTCGCCAAAGCGTTTAAAGCGAAGGGTGGCAGCATTTCGATTAGTGCGGCGCACGAAGACGGCAAAGCTGATTACTCGGCAGAAGTCGGTGCACTATCAGCCTCTGGCTCCAAGCATCTGGCCGTTTTTGGCTATGTTGACCAGGGTGGTAAAGGCATCATCCAGGCTTCAATCGACGCCGATGCATTTTCAAGCTTCGTCATGGCTGATGGTATGGTAGGTGATTCGTTACTGGCTGCAATTGGGTCTGACCTTGATGGCTCGATTGCTACTTTACCGGGCGGTTCTTCGGGTGCTGACGCTTTCGCTGAATACGCAAAAGCCAGTGGTATTAAGGCTGATGGTCCTTTCGTTCCCGAGTCTTATGATGCAGCCGCATTATTAGTGCTGGCTATGCAGGCAGCTGGTTCATCTGACAGAGCAGCCATCCAGTCTAAAATGATGATGGTTGCGAATGCTCCTGGCAAGAAAATCGGCCCGGGTGAACTCGACAAGGCATTGAAAATCATCGAAGCTGGCGGCGACGTTGACTACCAGGGCGCTACCAACGTCGAATTTAATGACGTCGGTGAAGTTTTCGGTTCGTATAAAGAGCTGGAAATCGGTAGCGGCAAGTGGAATACAGTTAAAGTCCACTAACCAATACGCGTTAAATGTGCGTGTTTAATACGACAGTATTAAACTTCGCAGTCGGAGACCCGGACACTCGAAAGCGTGCCCGGGTTTTTTATTGGTATCAGCCCAGGTAAGAGTCATGGCAAATTCAACATTAATCATTCGGGAATTACGCGTTAGAACAGTTTGTGTGCCGATGGAGCACCCGCATCGAACCGCCAGCGGCGTTGTGTCCGAGTCCCCGTTGGTGTTGACCGATGTCGTCACTGAGGATGGTACTGTCGGCCATAGCATTATTTTTACCTATACCCGAGCAGCACTAAAATCAACAGCAGAATTTCTGGCTAACCTGGAACCATTCATTGTTGATCAAGCCCTGGCTCCACGAGAAATATCTCGATTATTGGCGAGTCGTTTCCGGCTGCTTGGTACTCAGGGGCTGGTGGGCATGGCTTTGGCTGGATTGGACATGGCGCTCTGGGATGCTGTAGCAAGATCATATCAGACATCACTGGTTAGATTGCTCGGTGGTGTGGAAAAACCGATTCCGGCCTACGGTGCCGTTGGTTACGATGGCGTCGAGGGCTCGGCCAAAACCGCTGAAGCCTGGGCGAAGGCCGGGTTTAAGGGCATCAAGGCAAAAATAGGCTATGCAACAGTAGCCGAAGATCTTGAAGTGATTCGAGCCATGCGTAGTGCGACTGGTGGCGATGTCGAGATTATGATTGATTACAACCAGAGTCTGACGCCACAGCAGGCTATTAATCGAATACGTGTTCTGGATGACGAAGGCCTTACCTGGGTTGAGGAGCCTACACTGGCACATGATTACCGAGGCCATGCACAAATCACGAGGGAGGTTAGTACCCCGATTCAATGTGGTGAAAACTGGTGGGGAACGCTGGATATGCAACATGCTATCGACGCCAATGCTTCGGATTATATGATGCCGGACGTCATGAAAATCGGTGGTGTCAGTGGCTGGCTGGGCGCGGCTGAACTGGCACAAACCAAAGGCATTATGCTTTCAAGCCACCTTTGGCCGGAAGTCAGTGCCCAGCTATTGTCGGTCACCCCAACCGCGCATTGGCTGGAATATTGCGACTGGTGGAATTCGATTGTCGCTGAGCCATTGGTGATCGATAACGGCACAGCATCGACAGACTGCCAGCTCGGCACAGGCGTTGAGTGGAATGAGTCTGCGGTAGAGAAGTTTCTCGTTTAGACGTTATTTTTTCTCCTGGCGGCAGGATTCGTCGGACCATTCTATTTCAAATGTCGAATGATATATTCCGCTGCTATCAACGATTTTTCTACAGGGAAAAACCCAAACCAGCGATTAGTGAGGCCAGAATGATGATGATCGTGAGCCATTATTCATGATCGTTTCCTGACTACCTCGGGCAATATGCCACCTGGGCTAAACCGCAATACCAGTAGTAACACCAGTCCCATAAAGAACAATCGCATGTGTTGCGCGTTATCGATTAAATGGATGCGCACGGCGTTACCTTCATCCATCCACGAGGTACCAAACTGCATTAACCAGACGCCTACCGGCTCGGCTTCTATCCAGATTACCCAGATCAGGAAGCCACCAAGTACCGATCCCATATTGTTACCGGAGCCACCGACTATGACCATGACCCAGATCAGAAAGGTGAAGCGTAGTGGCTGATAGGAAGTCGGCGTAAATTGTCCGTCCAGTGTGGTCAGCATCGCGCCTGCGACACCAACAACTGCTGAGCCGATAACGAAAATTTCGAGATGCCGACGCGTAACGTCCTTGCCCATAGCGCCAGCGGCAATTTCGTTATCTCTGATTGCGCGCATCATGCGTCCCCAGGGCGAATTTAAAGCTTTGACGCTGAGTAGCAATACAATCACCAGCACCGAGGCAAATAACCCGCTGTAACAGAGTTTGACGAAAATACTTGAGCTTTCGATGACCGCCTGTTTCAGGAGCTCGGCCTGATCTGCTTCGTTGAGAGCAGATAAAGCACCACTATGCCACCAGCTCACAAGGTTGATAAACCACTCCGAACTTTGTAAGTCGATTTCATAGGGCACTGGTCGGGACAGGCCTGTTACGTTTTTCACGCCGCGGGTTAACCAGTCTTCGTTTTTCATTACCGCGATGATGATTTCTGAAATACCCAATGTCGCGATAGCCAGGTAGTCGGCGCGTAATCCGAGTGCGACTTTACCGATTACCCAGGCGATTCCAGCGGCCACAAAACCACCAAAAATCCAGGAAAAGATTATGGGTAGTCCCATGCCACCGAGAAAGCCGGTTTTCGCCGATTCGATGGCTTCTATTGAAGCAACCGCAGGGTCGAGCCAATAGCGAGTTAAAAGTAATCCGATAATGATGATAGCAGTCATGCTGATGGTCCGGTGTCGGCCCGGACTCATTTTTCGGTAACAAAACCGGGTACCGATTACAGTCGCGATAAAAAATATAGCTGCGAGTAATAATTTTGCCCAGCCCGCTTCCCAGGCTGCGGCTACCGGCGCCTGCGAAACCAGCACCGCAGCCATGCCACCAAGGGCGGCAAAGCCCATAATGCCAACGTTGAGTAAGCCAGCGTAACCCCACTGCATATTCACACCGAGTGCCATCACCGCAGAGATCAGGCATAGATTAAATATGCCCAGTGCTACCGACCAGGACTGAGCCATGCCGATGATGAGTAATAGCCCGGCAACAATCGCAAAGGCCAGCTTGGTTTTGTTTTCGCTACTCATATCACCTTACCTTTGAGTATGCCGGTTGGTTTCACCAGTAGCACCAGTACCAGGATAATAAATGATACGGCGAATTTGTAATCGGTAGAAAGCAGTTGCATCAAGCTGGAAGGTTCCAGGCTGCCGGGTAATAAATAAACGAATACTTTTTTATAGGCATACGTCACCATTACTTCGGAAAAGGCGATCACGTATCCGCCCAGAATCGCACCGATTGGATTGCCAATGCCGCCGACAATTGCCGCCGCAAACATAGGTAGTAAAAGTTGCAAATAGGTAAAAGGCTTAAAGCTTTTATCGAGTCCATAGAGCGTTCCGGCAATTGTCGCTAGTATGGCCGCGAGTATCCAGGTGACCAGTACTACACGGTCTGGATTCACACCTGAGAGTAGCGCCAGGTCTTCGTTATCGGAGTAGGCACGCATCGCCTTGCCCGTGCGGGTACGTTGCAGAAACCAGAATAACGCCAGCACCAGTAACACCGCGATCACAATGGTTAGTCCCTGCGAAACCTTAATGCTTAGACCTTCGCTCAGTCCGGTAGATGCCTTGAAATCGCGTGCGCGAACAATAAAACGCTCGCCGTCGAGAAAGCGCTGATCGTTCGGGCCGATGATGAAACGCACGATGCCATTCATCATGAACATCACACCCATCGAAGCGATCATGAAAGTTACGGGAACCGCTTTATGGTGACGGTAGTGTTGATAAACCAGTTTGTCGGTGGCCACCATAATCGCGATAGTAAACACAATGCCAACCGGCAGGGCGAGCAGGGCGGTTGGCAGGGGACCCAGGCTCACGCCCTTCGATTGCAGCCACCAGGTGACGAGAATTGTTACCATAGTGCCAAAGGCCATCGTATCGCCGTGGGCAAAATTAGCGAAGCGCAGTATGCCGAATATCAGCGTGATGCCGAGTGCGCCGAGCGCCAGTTGCGAGCCGTAGGACAGGCCCGGTACGACAATAAAATTCAGTAACAGCACAATCGCATTGGCGATATCGGTCATTGCTTCCATGTTTAGCCCCCCAGAAACGAACGTCGAACTTCGGGGTCGGCGAGTAGCGCCTCACCGGTGTCGGTATGGCGGTTTTCACCGATAACGAGTACATAACCCTTGTCGGCAATATTTAATGCCTGCCGGGCGTTTTGTTCGACCATTAAAATGGCCACACCACTATTTCGAACTTCAAGAATACGATCGAAGAGTTCGTCCATAACAATGGGTGAAACACCGGCGGTTGGTTCATCGAGCATTAGTACCGAGGGCTGCGACATCAATGCACGCGCCACAGCGACCTGCTGTCTTTGTCCACCCGAAAGTTCACCCGCTAACTGGTGTTGCTTGTCCGCCAGCACGGGGAAAAGTTGGTAGATTTGTTCGACGGTTTGCGAGATATCGTCGTGACGTAAAAAGGCGCCCATTTCCAGGTTTTCGTAGACGGTCATGCTGACAAAAACATTACTGGTTTGCGGTACGAAGGCAATGCCTTCTGCGATGCGTGCCTGTGGTGTCAGGTGAGTAATGTCCTTGCCTTTGAAGGTTACCTCGCCTGAGGTTAAATCGAGCATACCTAAAAGCGCTTTCATCGCGGTCGATTTACCAGCCCCGTTAGGCCCGACGATAACCGCAATTTCTCCCTCGTCCACACCAATGGTGCAACCTTTGAGGATATCGGCGCCGCCATATCCACCCACCATATTACTGCCGACAAGAAAACTCATGCCTGTACCACTTTATTTTTCAAACCGCGACCGAGGTAGGCTTCGATTACCTCTTCATTATTTTTCACTTCTTCGGCGGTGCCTTCGGCCAGTACTGCGCCCTCGGCCATACAGATTACCGGATCGCACATGCGCCCTATAAAATCCATATCGTGCTCAATCATGCAAAAGGTATAGCCTTTTTCCTCATTGAGTTTGATGATGGCGTCGCCGATATCGCGTAGTAGACTGCGATTAACCCCGGCACCGACTTCATCGAGGAAGACAATTTTGGCATCAACCATCATGGTGCGTCCGAGTTCGAGGAGCTTCTTCTGTCCACCCGATAAGTTACCCGCCAGTTCGTGCGCAATATGATCGAGTTTCAGGAACTCTATGACTTCGATGGCCTTGTCGTGAATCTCCTGTTCCTGTTGTTCGACCTGTGAGCGTCGAAACCAGGCATTGATGAGGTTTTCTCCCATTTGCGCAGCGGGTACCATCATCAGGTTCTCGGTCACACTGAGACGGGAAAATTCGTGAGCGATCTGAAAAGTTCGCAGCAGGCCCTTGTGGAATAACTGATGCGGCTTAAGTCCGGTAATCTCCTCTCCATCTAGATACACGTGACCGGAAGTTGGCTTGTAAAGTCCGGCAATAGTATTGAACAGGGTGGTCTTACCGGCTCCGTTAGGGCCGATTAGACCGGTTATAGAACCCTTAGCAATGCTAATCGAGGTATTATTGACCGCTTTTAAACCGCCAAAGTGCTTAGACAGGTTATCAACACGAATCATGATACAAAAGTTTTTTGATTGGTCGCCATTTTCATTATTGAATAGCTAATCCAGGTAGGGACATTGGGAGCGGAGTCTACACAAAAGCGACCGCTAAACAAAGGGGAGGATTAGAGAAATTAGGCGATAACAAACGATACCTTTCCTCTGTCCGGTTACCGGCACTGGATTGACAGCCAGTCGGTCTGCGATTAAATTCCAACCCTCAGGCACCTGCCGATCCTTTATTTTTATAGCGGTCTTTATGCAAAACTTATTTAATCGAATTCCTTTGTCTCTTTTGCTCGTTCTGTGTTTCACTCTGGGGCTGGCGCCTTTCGTACCCGAGCCGCATTTGCTGGAAAAGCTCAGAATGCTGGTATCCGGTGAACTTAAAAGACCTATCGATATATTTGACTTACTACTACATGGAACACCCTGGTTAGTTCTGATTTTGAAGCTTTCCTTGTTATCCCGTCGGGCTGGCAAAGGTGAGTTCAATGAGTAGCGATACATCGACATTCCTGCAACTGGACCCGGCCGACAACGTCAGTGTTGCACTTCGCGAAAGTGATGGCATCCCGGCAGGCCATAAAAAGGCAACCGTGATGATCCAGGCAGGCAAAGCGGTACGTAAATTCAATCAAATCATTGGTTTTGCTTCGGTTGATATCGCTGTCGGAGAGCATATTCACACCCACAATTGCGATTTTGCGAGTTTTGAGCGTGACTATGCCTACGGCGAAGATGCGGTAGCGACCGCGTTTGTACCTGAGGGAGAACGATCGACTTTCATGGGATTCGACCGTGGCAACGGCAAAGTCGGCACCCGAAACTACATCGGTGTTTTGTCTACGGTAAATTGTTCGGCGACGGTAGCCAAACATATTGCCGCCGAAATCGAAAAATCGGCGGTGCTGGATAATTACCCAAATATTGATGGAATCGTTGGACTGGCTCATGGCATGGGTTGTTGCATGGATGCGAAAGACGAAGGCTATGCCAATTTACAACGGGTACTGGATGGCTATATACGCCATCCCAATTTTGGTGCGGTGCTGTTAATAGGACTAGGTTGCGAAGTTAATCAGGTGTCCTATTTGCTGGAAAATTTCGGTCTCGGCGAAAGCAGAACTTTCCAGACCATGGTAATGCAGGACATGGGTGGCACGCGTAAAACAGTGGAGGCAGGTGTCTCGCGTATTAAAGAGATTTTACCGCAGGTAAATGCTATCGAACGTGTTCCGTTAGCAGTGAGCGGTCTTTCCGTCGCCTTACAATGCGGTGGTTCCGATGGTTATTCTGGTATTACCGCCAACCCGGCGATGGGTGCGGCGGTAGATATTCTGGTACGCCAGGGTGGTACGGCCATCCTCTCTGAAACACCTGAAATATATGGCGCTGAACATCTGCTGACGCGTCGTGCAGCGAGCCGTGAAGTCGGCGAACGACTGATCGAGCGTATTCAATGGTGGGAGGATTATACCGCTCGCAATGGCGGTGTGATGGATAACAATCCAACCCCCGGTAACAAAGCGGGCGGGCTGACTACCATCCTGGAAAAATCTCTCGGAGCTGCAGCCAAGGGTGGCACGACAAACCTGAACGGGGTCTACAAATACGCGCAACAGGTTGACACCAGGGGTTTCGTTTTTATGGATGGCCCCGGTTACGACCCCTGTGCCATTACCGGTCAGGTAGCTTCGGGAGCTAACCTGGTCTGCTTTTCGACGGGTCGCGGCTCGGCTTTCGGTTTTAAGCCAGCACCCTCGATCAAACTGGCTACCAATACGCCGATGTTCAATCGTCTCGAAGAGGATATGGATATAAACTGCGGGGGCATCATCGACGGTGAAAAATCTGTCGCCGAAGTAGGGCAGGAAATTTTCGACTATTTGATCGACGTTGCCAGTGGTAAACCATCCAAATCCGAAATGCTCGGTTACGGCGACAATGAATTTGTGCCATGGCAGATCGGGACGGTGATGTAGAAGAATGAGTAAAGGAACCTTGATTTTCTTTTGCGGGAAAATGGGTGCAGGGAAGTCGGTTAAATCTCTTCAGATCGCGCAGGAGCAACAGGCTGTACTTCTAAGCGAGGACGAATGGCTGGCAGCTCTTTACCCGGATAAAATTTCGTCTTTCGAAGATTACTTGAAGTTTTCTGAACAAATTAAACCACTTGTAAAAAGCCATGTTCAAAACATTCTATCCACGGGAACCAACGTAGTTATGGATTTTCCTGCGAATACGGTGCGCCAGCGAGAGTGGTTTAAAGCGCTGTTCGGTGAAATTAATGCTCCTCACGAGTTGATTTATCTCAATACATCTGAGGAAGTCTGTCTCAGGCAAATCGCTAAAAGGCGTATCGAACAACCAGAACGAGCCGCGTTCGACACTGCGGAAGTCTTTCATCATGTCACTAGTTTTTTTCAGGAGCCTACCGGCGATGAAGGGTTTAATATTCGGCAAATTTTGAGAAAATAAACCAGCAAATAAATAATAATTATATCCGCATGAGGGTTATAAATTAAATTTATCAGTTATTAGTTTCCTTTCTCTGCCGATTAAAAATTTTAAATTGCTAATTAGTCACTGCCTTCCCACAATATAAATTCCTTCCAGATGTCTGACCGGGAACAGTCTGATGCAATCCGCTGCCAGCGCTAACAAGCGCGAAATTAAATCTACCACCTGTTATATGTGTGCCTGTCGCTGCGGTATCAATGTGACTGTCGAAGACGGTGAAGTACGTTTCATTCAGGGTAATCCGAAACATCCTATTAACAGGGGTGTGCTCTGCGCCAAGGGTGCCTCGGGAATCATGAAACAGTATTCACCGGCCCGGCTGACCAAACCGCTACGTCGGAAAGCAGGAGCCGAACGCGGAGAGTCCGAGTTCGAGGAAATTTCCTGGGAAGAGGCGCTGACTACGATAACTGAGCGCCTCAATCGTATTCGAGAGACCGATCCGAAAAAATTCGCCCTGTTCACCGGTCGAGATCAAATGCAGGCTTTGACAGGCCTGTTCGCCAAACAATTCGGCACGCCGAATTACGCGGCCCACGGCGGTTTCTGCTCGGTGAATATGGCTGCGGGACTGATCTATACCATCGGCGGCTCCTTCTGGGAGTTCGGCGGCCCGGATCTCGAACGCTCCAAACTGTTTATCATGCTCGGTACCGCCGAGGATCATCACTCTAATCCGATGAAAATTGCACTCGCGAAGTTCAAACGCAATGGCGGTCGCTTCATCGCGATTAATCCAGTGCGCAGTGGTTATGCCGCAATCGCCGACGAGTGGGTGCCGATTAAGCCGGGCACCGACGGTGCTTTACTGTTGGCGATAATCAACGAGACCATCGCACAGGGACTTTACGATCGGGAGTTCTTGTTGAAATACAGTAATTCGCCCGATCTCGTTAATTGCGACCCGGATAGCAATGAATTTGGTATGTTCCTGCGCTCGGTGATGGCAGTCGAAAAAACCTGTGTCGAGCCCGAAAACAAAATGTGGTGGGATAGGAAAGAGGATAAAGCGGTACTCTCGCACAGTGACAATGCCGATCCACGGCTCATGGGTGAGTTCAAACTAGAAGACGGCACGCCGGTGAAGCCATCGTTCCAGTTGTTGAAAGAGCGGGTTAAAGAATACACCCCCGAATGGGCTGAGGGTATTACCGGTATTCCCGCCGACACGATTCGCCGTCTGGCGCATGAAATGGGCATTACCGCGCGTGACGAACAAATCGAACTACCCATACCCTGGACCGATGCCTGGGGTGACGAGCACGAGCACATGACGGGTAATCCGGTCTCTTTTCATGCCATGCGTGGACTGGCGGCTCACTCGAATGGCTTTCACACCATCCGCGCCCTTGGCATTTTGATGTCGCTGCTAGGTACCATAGACCGGCCCGGTGGCTTCCGGCATAAAGCACCGTTTCCTCGCCCGATTCCACCCTGTGCAAAGCCTCCAAAGTCACCCGATGCGGTGCAGCCTGGCGCACCTCTCGAAGGTATGCCTCTGGGCTTTCCGGCCGAGCCAGAAGATTTATTCGTTGATGAAGACGGTGGCCCGGTACGCCTCGATAAAGGCTTCTCCTGGGAGTATCCGTTATCGGTGCATGGCCTAATGCACAACGCCATCACTAATGCCTGGCGTGGCGATCCTTATCCGATTGATACGCTGATGTTATTCATGGCCAATATGGCCTGGAATTCGTCGATGAACACCGAGCGCGTGCGCGAAATGCTGGTGGACAAAAATGACGATGGTGAATACAAGATCCCGTTTCTAATTGTCTGTGATGCTTATCATTCGGAAACTATTGCTTTCGCAGATATCGTCCTGCCCGATACTTCCTATCTGGAACGCTACGATGCTATGTCGATGCTGGACAGGCCAATTTCCGAATTCGAAGGTCCTGTCGATTCGGTACGTATTCCGGTTGTGCCGCCAAAGGGTGAGTGTCGACCGTTTCAGGATGTCATTGTCGAATTGTCCTCGAGATTGAAATTACCACGTTTTATGAACCTCGATGGCTCGCGTAAGTTTAAGGACTATAAAGACCTGGTTATCAATTATGAAACCGAGCCCGGTTCTGGTATCGGCTTCCTGGCGGGCTGGCGTGGCAAGGGCGGCGAAAAATTCATGCGCGGTGAGCCGAACCCGAATCAGTGGGAGATGTACGCAAAAAACAATTGTGTCTACCAGCACGAGTTACCGCGCTCATATCAATACATGCGCAACTGGAACCGGGGTTACCTGCACTGGGCTCAGGATCATGGCCTGATCCGGCACACAGATCCAATTAATGTTCATATTTACTCCGAAGTCCTGCAAAAATTCAGGCTGGCTGCGGAAGGTAAACGCGAAGGACGTCAGCCGCCCGAGTACTTACGCGAACGCGTTCGCCTGCATTTCGACCCCTTGCCGTTTTATTCCGAGCCACTCGAATCACAAACCATCGACAAGGATAAATATCCATTGAATGCGATCACCCAGCGACCGATGGCGATGTATCACTCCTGGGATTCCCAAAATGCCTGGCTACGTCAGATTCATGCGCATAATTACCTGTTTCTGAGCCCGCGTGTCGGGGTTAAAAACGGCTTTAACGATGGCGACTGGATCTGGGTTGAATCAGCGCATGGACGAGTACGCTGCATGTGCCGATTCAGCGAGGCGGTAGAACCCGGTACGGTTTGGACCTGGAATGCTATCGGCAAGGCTTCGGGTAGCTGGGCGCTCGATGGTAAGGCCAACGAATCACAAAAAGGTTTTTTGTTAAACCATTTAATCAGTGAAGAAATTCCTGCAGCGCAGGGCACGCATCGTTACTCGAATTCTGATCCGGTAACCGGCCAGGCTGCCTGGTATGATGTGCGCGTGCGCGTTTACAAGGCCGAAGATCACGAGCCGAAACAAACCTCACCTCAATTCACCCCCATGAAAG
>JAOUJX010000426.1 GCA_029882955.1 Gammaproteobacteria bacterium | reverse complement strand
TACGATTCCAGTTGAGCGAGGTATTCCAGAAAAGTGGCCGGCACAAATTTATCAAAACCGATTGTCATGACCTGTATTGTGCCGCGTGTTTTGTCACTTTGTTCTATCCATTCGAGGCTGGCTTCCAGCAACGCTTCGAGTGGATCGACCGGAGAATTATCTACGGCTCGCTTTGGCAGTACTTCATTCGTTTCTACCTTTTCAATCGTGATTTCTACAGGCACTTCAGTTTTTTCTGGCTCCGGCTTTACTGTCGTAGTTGCCGTTGGTTCTTCTACATCGACTACCAGGTCTTCGACTTCATCGACACCATCAAATGTAACGGTAGGCGCCTGAACCGACTGCTCCGAAATATTCTGCCAATAAACTGTGCCCAGCAATAGCAATAACAGCGCCAGTAAGCCCATCGTATAGCGGGTTCTTCTTATACTGAAAGGCTCGGCTTCCGGCTTAATCGAAAAAGAGTCCGCATCTCGTAGAACAATCTCATTCAAGCGGGTAAAAATACCATTTGCGGCGCGAATCTGCATTCTAATCGGTCGCGGGATATCGAGTTTGCCAAGCGGCTCCTCAGGGAAAACAGCGACATGCAGGAAAGCCTCAGCCTCTTCCTGACTACAGGGCATTAACTGAAAGCTCCTTGCCTCGGTATGAAATTGCTGCGCCAGTTGCCGGAAAGTGTTAAATCCGTCATTACTCGCGGCAATGATAAAATTGAGCTTTTTGTCTTTGCCTTCGGTAGACCAGCTTTGGAATATCTGATGCTGCGCCTTATTAGAAGCCATTTCGAAATGATCGAAAACAATGATATCACCCGGCTCGGCAGCTTCGGCGGATCGATTTACCCAGGCTGCCATATCACCATTAACAGATTCATCGGTCTGCTTAAAATCTATCCAGTGGCTATTAAGTTCAGAGAGCCTGGAAGAGATTAATTGCAATAGCAGTCGAGATTTCCCTACACCATCATTGCCATATAATAGAAACATCGACGACGTATGACTGATTTCGCGTACAAAGTCCTCCATCAGGTTGGCTGTTTGTCGGGTGAGAAAGAATTGATCAGTCACGGATAGCTTTAGCTGCCTTCCAGTTTAGTGGTTTAATCGAATATAAAAATAGTAAAAATAGTTAACAGCCGGGCGCATGATATATATCGTGTTTCTGCGCAATGCGTTAAAGTCTCTACATGCACGAAACTAAGCAGTATTTTGACCAGAATTCTCTATTTAGCAACCACTATTCAAAATGGACCAAAAATTGACCACAGCAACTTATCGATTCGAGGATTTACTCGCAATAGAGAAAATCATCTCAGAATCCGCGCAGACGTGCATGATCGACTGCTTCAGGCATTCCACCGCCAGCTACAAAACCGATGGATCGATTGTTACGAATGCTGATATCGCTATGCAGGAATCATTGTCGACTCAGTTAAAAAGCCGTTATCCACAGGTAGAAATGTTAAGCGAAGAGCTAACCGCAGAAGAGCAGGCAAGCGCAATGGCATCTGGAAAAGACTACTGGTGCCTCGACCCGCTTGACGGTACGACAAATTATCATGCAACATTTCCGCTTTTCTCTGTATCGCTCGCTCTTATCAGTCAAGGCCACATTGTTCTGGCAGTAATTTATGACCCGGTTCGGCGGGAATTTTTCTCAGCCCTGAAAGGCCAGGGATTCTGGGTCAATGGTGAGATTGCCGAACCACCACTGCAACCAGAGAAAATGGGCCATTCGATTGCATTCATTGACTTCAAACGACTAGATAAAGAAATGCGAACGCATCTGGTAAATCAACCACCGTATAAATCACAACGCAATATCGGTACCTGCGCTCTAGAGTGGGCCTGGTTAGCCTCTGGCCGGGTTCATCTACTCATTCATGGCAGCGAGAAATTCTGGGATTACGCGGCCGGTAGCCTTTTACTGGAAGAGTCGGGTGGCTGCAGCGAAACTCACAACGGCGAACCGGTTTTTAACGAAACACTGGAACCGCGCTCGGTAGTTGCAGCCAGCAACTCCGAATTGTTTCAGCAGTGGTCAAGCTGGATTAGAGCGATTGATTAATGAGGCCTGAGGTTTTAGCTGGCCTTATTTTTCTAGCATTAACAGTTGCTTCGCCTGCCACCGCTAGCGACTCGTCATTTTCCATTCTGAGCCAAAATTTGAATCGGCTATTCGATGACGTCGACAACGGTAACCGGGAAAAAGTTCTTAGCCCCCAAAAATACCGTAGTCGTCTAAATTCAATTGCAGCGAAAATCGATCATAAATTTAGATATCCTCAAATCATTGCACTGCAGGAAGTTGAAAACCGAAATGTCCTTATAGACATAGCTAAGACCATAAAAGGTAACAACGGCCCGGCATATCAGGCCGTATTACTAGAAGGTAATGATCGTTCCGGCATCGATGTCGGTTATTTAATCCAGACCAGTATCAGCATTAAACGCTATCAACAGCTTTTTGAAGACAGGCTAGTCGGGAATAGCCGTGCCCCCCTCTTCTCCAGACCACCTCTTCTTGTCGAAGCCTGTTTCGACAATGATTGTTTAACCATAGTTAACGTTCATTTGCGCTCAATGCGAGGCTTACGTTCACAACAAAAGGGGAAACGAGTCGCATTAAAGCGCCTTAGTCAGGCGAATGCCCTGGCGCAATGGGTAAATGATTTCCAAACCCGTAACCAGCAGGCCTCTATCATATTAACCGGCGATTTTAATGCACTGACGCCGAGCGACAGCTATGCCGATATTATCGGTACTATTCTTGGTAACCCGGATAACAGTCAGGTGAAATATAAAGCTAAAGACTGGGTCGAGAAGGATTTGGTCGATCTAACCCTTCGAATTAAAGAGGTCGACCGGTATTCTTATACTTACAAAGGGCAAAAACAGATTCTTGATTATTTACTGGTCAATCAAAACTTCAGCCCTACTTTACAAAGAATTAAATTCAGCTCTGTCGATCAGAAATTTTCTGATCATGCGGGTCTGCTGGCTATCTTTTCATGGTGAATTACTGTTGAGTATGTGCTTTTGTGAGATATTCCTGCGACTGCATTTCTATGAGTCGACTACGGGTTCTTTCAAATTCGAAAGCCAGTCTCCTGCCCTGATATAAGTCGTCGGGATACGATTCGGCCGTGCAAATGAGTTTGACACGATGGTCGTATATGACATCAATTAATAATACAAATCGTCGCGCTATATCGTCCTGTCCAGGCGTCATTTTTCCGATG